>JAEEJD010000113.1 GCA_016281675.1 Lachnospiraceae bacterium | reverse complement strand
GGTAACAAAGGCCGCGACCCAGTGGGCTCCGCCGACGGCACTTCAGGAAGGAATGATAGGTCCTCACTGGTCAAAAGGCTGGATAATAGAAGACTGCGATATCTCGGAGAGCAAATGCTGCGGTATATCGCTTGGTAAATACAAACAGCAGAACAACGACAACAAGTGGATGCACTATAAGTTCAAGGACGGTGCGCAGACGCAGAGGGACTGTACTCTCATAGCGCAGCTTGACGGATGGAGCAGGGATACGATCGGGTCACACATCGTCAGGAACTGCGATATTCACGATAACGGACAGACCGGTATCGTCGGTAATCTCGGATGCGTCTTCTCGTTGATCGAGAACAATCATATACACAACAATAACAACAAGAGAAATCTGGCCGGCGCGGAAACGGGCGGTATCAAGCTCCACGCGGCGATAGATGTTGTGATCAGAAACAATCATATCCATGACAATGTACGCGGCATATGGCTTGACTGGCAGTGCCAGGGAACGCGCGTTTCATCGAATATCTTCCACGACAATTGCATGTCAAGGGATCATCTGTTAAAGAGCGAGTGCACGGAAGGCCTGGGTCTGGGTGAGGATCTGTGGATAGAGATAGCTCACGGACCGACTCTTGTCGACAATAACGTTATGCTCTCGGAGAGGTGTGTCAGGATCGCAGCCCAGGGTATCGCGTTCGTTCATAACCTTTTCTGCGGCGCACTTACCGGTGTCGGAAGAGGCGTCAGGAACGGTACGAACGAGTATCCGTCGCCGAGATTCACGCCGATACACAGGCCGCACAGCACTGATGTCACGGGCTTTATGACGGTGCTCCACGGTGATGTGAGATTTTACAATAATGTCTTCGTTCAGCCTGAAGTCAGGGAAGGCATGAAAGAGATATGCAAGGGCGACGGCGATGAATGGGACGATATGAACCTTGTTGCCGGAACAGTTCCTTACAGCGGATACATGAAAGAGGCCGAGTGGAGAAATATGTTCGAAGGTTATTGCGGCGAGGGCTCACAGATACCGAGAGACCGGTATTATATGCCGCTTCCGGTTTGGACAGGCGGAAATGTCTTCTTTAACGGCGCGAAGCCGTGCGACATCGAGGATGACTGCACGCTCGACAGCGAGCACAAGGTTAATATCGGGATCAGGGAAGAAGGCGGCCTTAAAGTCGTAACGGGTCTGGAAGGACTGTTAAAGCCGGGACGAATGATCTCTTCGTCCATGCTCGGTGAGGCGTTTGAACCCGAAGAAAGGTTTGAGAATCCCGACGGCTCGGATATAGTGTTTGACACCGATATTTACGGCAGAAAGCGGCCTGAGAGGCCCGTCGCCGGACCGTTTGCGTGATCTGTCATAAACTCTCGACAAACCTATCCCCGCTGGGGTAAAATCATAAAATAGACTATCTAAAAGGAGACCAAAGACTATGGGCAAGTATTTCGGAACCGACGGATTCCGCGGCAAAGCGGGCGTTGTTCTTACCGCAGAACATGCATTCAAGACGGGGCAGTTCCTCGGCTGGTATTACAGCAAAGAAAGAGCGGCCAAGATCGTTATCGGTAAGGACACGAGACGTTCATCGTACATGTACGAGAACGCACTTTCGGCGGGCATCACCTCCACCGGAGGCAACTGTTATCTGCTCCACGTTACGACAACGCCGTGCGTGAGCTACATTACGAGAACCGAAGGATTTGACTGCGGTATCATGATATCCGCGAGCCACAATCCGTTCTACGACAACGGTATCAAGCTTCTTAACGCCGAAGGCGAGAAGATGGAAGACGAGATCCAGGATATGGTCGAGAAGTTCATCGACGGCGAGCTTAATGATGTCAAGCCTGCGACGGACGACAAGATCGGTCAGACGATCGACTTCTATTCCGGAAGGAACAGATATATCGGCTACCTTACATCCATAGCACCCGTTTCCTTCGAAAATCGCAAAGTCGCACTTGACTGTGCAAACGGAAGTTCATGGATGATCGGACGTGCTGTGTTTGATGCGCTCGGTGCCAAGAACTATGTTATGAACAATACACCCGACGGTGTGAACATCAACCTGAATGCAGGTTCCACTCACATCGAGGGACTTCAGAAATATGTAAGAGAGAACAAGGTCGATGTCGGATTCGCATTTGACGGTGATGCCGACAGATGTCTTGCTGTCGATGAGTACGGCGATGTCGTAAACGGAGACATGATAATGTACATCTGCGCAAAGCATCTCAAGAACAAAGGTATGCTTCCGAGCAATACGGTTGTCACAACCGTTATGTCAAACTTCGGACTTTACAAAGCTCTTGACAACATCGGCATCGGATATGAGAAGACCAAAGTCGGTGACAGATACGTTTACGAGAACATGAAGGAGAATAACCACATGCTCGGCGGCGAGCAGTCGGGCCATGTCATCTTCAGAAAGTATGCGCATACAGGTGACGGTCTCGTTACTGCCATCATGCTCATGACTGTCATGGTCGAGACGCAGCTTCCGCTGTCTGTGCTTGCAAGTGAGATCAAGATGTATCCTCAGGTTCTTAAAAATGTCGAGGTCGATGACAAAGAGAAGACCCTTGATGATCCCGCAGTCAAGAAGAGTGTTGACGATACAACCGCATATCTCGGAAACGACGGACGCGTACTTCTTCGTGCTTCCGGAACCGAGCCGGTACTTCGCGTCATGTCCGAAGCCGTGACATACAAAGACTGTGAGAAGTGTGTCGATGAGATCATCGATGCGATGAGACAGTCGGGACACCTCGTTAAGGTCAGATAAGAGATAAGCTGTTAGGAGGAGAACACAATGAAATGTACGATTGAAGATCTGTATGATCTTTCTCACACCAAGGCTGCCGATTATCTTAAGCAGTACAAGTATCCGTGGGAAGCTCTCGAAGGTATAAAGGAGCTGATCAAAAAGCTCGGCGAGAGTCTTGATCCCGCCGAATACGATCATCCGAAGGATGACGTGTGGATCGCCAAGGATGCCAAGATATACCCGAACAACTACATCGACGGACCGTGCATAATAGGTCACAATACGGAGGTTCGTCCCGGCGCGTTCGTAAGAGGTTCGGCGCTTGTCGGAGATAACTGTGTCGTAGGTAATTCGACGGAGCTCAAGAACGTGATACTTTTTGATAACGTTCAGGTTCCGCATTACAATTATGTCGGAGATTCGATACTCGGTTACAAGGCTCATATGGGAGCGGGTTCCATTACGAGTAACGTTAAGTCCGACAAAAAGCTCGTAGTCATCAAAAACGGTGACGAGCATATCGAGACCGGCCGCAAGAAGGTCGGTGCGCTGGTCGGTGACCGCGTTGAAGTCGGGTGTAACTCAGTCCTCAATCCCGGCACTGTCATCGGAAGAGACAGCAACGTGTATCCTGTATCATGCGTTCGCGGAGTGATCCCCGAGAACAGCATTTACAAGGAGGCCAAGAAGATAGTCGTTAAGAAGAACGACGAATAAGATCCATTTCAAGGAGGGATAAAATGAGAGTAATAGTAGCGGACACCTATGAAGAAGGTGCCAAGAAGGCGGCGGACGTCATTGAGAGACTCGTAAGAGAGAATCCCGAATGCACGCTCGGTCTTGCGACCGGTTCCAGTCCCGTCGGCATGTACAAAGAACTTGCCAGAAGATGCAAAGAGGAAGGACTTGATTTTTCCAAAGTACATTCGGTGAATCTTGACGAGTATGTGGGCCTCGAGCCGACACATCCGCAGAGTTACAGATTCTTCATGGATGACAATCTGTTTAACCACATCAATATCGATAAGGCCAATACATATGTTGCAAAGGGAACGGGCGATGTCGAGGCGAACATCAAAGAGTTCAACGACATTCTCGACAGGACCGATATCGATCTTCAGGTACTCGGTGTAGGTCCCGACGGACATCTCGGATTCAACGAGCCCGGTGCATTTCTTTATGAGAAGGCACACAGGGAGTCACTTGAAGACAGCACAATAGATGCCAACACGAGATTCTTCGCAAGCCGCGATGAGGTTCCGAGGTTTGCGGTGACCATGGGAATGGGAAGCATAATGAAAGCTAAGACGCTTCTCATGATCATCAACGGCAATAAGCAGGATGCCGCAAGAAAGCTTCTTATGGATGACAAGATCGATCCTATGTGCCCGGCGACGTTCATGCGTCTTCACAGGGATGCCATAGTGGTCATCGAGAAGAAACTTGCCGATGAGATAGGATATAAAGGT
>JAEEJD010000112.1 GCA_016281675.1 Lachnospiraceae bacterium | reverse complement strand
TGGAAGGATCTGATGCAGCTTAATCCGAACATGGATGAGTACGGCAGCGGGCTGGCGGAGTTCACCGATTACTGTGCCTACGATAACGGCGGAACCATCACGAACACGATCATAAAAGGTGACGAATTCACGGTCAAAGTTAAGATAAGGTTTTTCGAAACGATACAGGATCCGATATTTGCGCTGTCGTTTAAGAACATGCAGGGAACCGAGATAACGGGTACGAACACGATGTTTGAAAAGATAACGACAGGAACGCTTAATGCCGGAGAGACCGTGATCGTTACGTTTACACAGAACATGTCGCTTCAGGGAGGGGAATACCTCATATCCCTCGGCTGTGTCGGGTACAGGGAAGGCAACTTCACCGTTTACCACAGATTGTACGATGTGTTCAATCTGACCGTCATATCGTCGAAGAACACGACAGGATTCTACGACATGAATTCTATCGTTACGGTCAGCAGGGAAGATACCAAAGAGCCCGGGCAGGAGTGATCTTATGGCATACAGGAAAAACGACAACATAGGAAATGTCGTGGTCGATTATACATATTACGGAGGAGAGGATCTGTACACCGAGGGAGCTGCGGAGGACAGACTGCTTGACTACGTCAAAAATCACACCGCTCTCGACTATGAACATTACATACAGGAATCAAGATCATGGTCTGTCATGTACCATCTTTCCTACATCAGGGAAAATGTTGCGGCGTGGCTTCCGATCAAACCCACGGATAAGGTTTTGGAGATAGGAAGCGGATGCGGGGCCGTAACGGGTGTTCTGGCAAGACTTGCCGAATCGGTCACCTGTGTGGAACTGTCCAAGAAGAGAAGTCTTATCAATGCTTACAAGAACAGGGAATATGACAATATCAGGATAATGGTCGGTAATTTCGAGGATGTCGAAAAAGGACTGACGGAGAAGTTCGACTACATTACGCTGATAGGTGTTCTTGAATACGCATCTTCGTACATAAACGCCGAAAGGCCGTTTAACACGTTCCTTGAGACGTTGAAGAAACATTTGAAGCCCGGAGGCAAAGTTGTCATAGCGATCGAGAACAGACTCGGGATGAAGTACTTTGCGGGCTGCAAGGAAGATCATCTCGGAACATTCTTCGGAGGTATAGAAGGATACGGACCGGATGCGAAGGTACGCACATTCTCCAAAGAAAGGCTCATAAATCTCCTTGAAGAGTCGGGCTATCATGACAGCAAGTTCTATTACCCGTATCCCGATTACAAACTTCCTCATACCATTTATTCGGATGACAGACTCCCGGGCATAGGGGATCTGAATACGAACATGTGCAATTACGATGCCGACAGGATCGTGCTGTTTGACGAGACGAAAGCGTTTGATGCGATGATAGAGGAGGGCAGATTCCCGGAATTTGCCAATTCGTTCGTTGTGATCACAAGTCCCGAAGCCGGCTGGCAGGATAATATGACTCTTCCTGTATTTGCCAAGTATTCAAACGACAGGATAGAAGATTACAGAATATGTACGGTCATAAACAGAACGCCGGACGGTGAGAAGCAGGTGTACAAAACAGCGCTCTCGACTCACGCCAATGCCCATATAGGACATCTTTACGAAAGCTACGGAAGACTGTTTGAGCAGTATGACGGGACGGGATTCGTACCGGTCAGGTGTGCGCATCTTAAAGGCGAGGAAAAGGGCATGGTATTTGCCGGAGTCGCATCAAAGGCAAAAGATGCGGTCAGGTTCGATTACGTGTCCGGTATCTCGCTCGAAGAATATCTTAACGAACTTGAGGCAACGGAACAGTATCCGAAGATGGAATCGGTCATACTCGAATACTGCAGGAAGCTAAATACATGTACCGACATAACGGAATTCAGGCGCTCGGTTATGTTCGACGAAGTATTCGGAAGAAGGGATTTCAGGAAGAAATACGTCGGCATCAACCCCTGCAACTTTGACATGATATTCTCCAACATCGTTCTTGATGCGAACGAGAAAGAGAACGGCAGGTGGACCGTGCTTGACTACGAATGGGTATGGAACTTTGCCATCCCGATACAGTTTGTTATATACAGGGCTCTTTACTACCATTTCAGAGACAGGGAAGATGACGGGTTCTCCGTATATTTGTCGCGAAAAGGTATGGATGTGTTCAGCCTGTGCGGCATAGATATAGGCGAGAGGATGCTCTTTGCTGAAATGGAGCATGCATTCCAGGTATATATCATCGGCGGAGCGGCTTCTCTTGAGGTCATGCGAATACTGATGCCGACAACATCGATCAGGATCGACAATATAGTCAAGATAGGCTCGTATCTGCGTAATCTCGACACTCCGAGGATATACTTCTCGCGTGGAACGAACTACACATCCGAAAACCAGCTCGGTGTTATCGCCGATGTAAATGACGGTCATGTTTCTATGAGGATCCCGTTCGACAGATACATCAATTCGCTCCGTATAGATCCGACAGAGTACCCGTGCATGCTTCACGTCGAGAAGCTCTGCTATACGCTCGGAGACGGAGTCAAGCAGGATGTGGGACAGATCATAATAAACGGATACAAACTGACGGAGAAGACATATATCTACGATACCAACGATGCACAGATCATCATCGAGGGCGTTCCGCAGAACGCAAAATCGATCGAGGTCATGTATCACATAACGATGATAGATAACCCGTTCTATGAGGATATGGTGGGGCTTCTTAGGGCGCGTGAAGAAGCAAGGCTTGCCGAGAAGAAGGAATTCTCATACAGACTCAAGAGGAAAGCGGGCATCATCAAAGAAGATATACTGCCCGAAGGGTTCGTGAGGGCCGATCTTACAAAGTAACCGGATTATGAAAGCATTGAAGGAAAAAGCATATCAGGAATACAGGGAAGAGTGTTTTAAGCAGACGAGACCCTATGCTTATGAGCTTGCCTATGTCGATACTCCGGAAGATGCCGGGGAGTCCTATTCGGGAAGAGTTATCATGTTTCCCGATGATACCGGCAATGTTTTGAACTTCGAAGGCATAAACGAGGACTATGTCGTATTCGTAAGCCGTGACGGCGTATATGAGCCCGATATGGTAAAAAGGCTTCTTTCGGCCGGAAACGGTGCGGATATAGTATACCCGGATGAGGATTTTACGACGGATGCGTCCGCCGATCTTTCCGACATAAACGTCAGGATCAGAACTCTGCGTACACCGTGGAGAAAACCCGACTATTCACCCGATACGATCGTATCATTTCCATACATCGAAAACTGTTTTGCGATAAAGACGAAGTTCGCAAGGTTTGTACCTGCGATCAGAAGATCACCCGAGATCGGAGATAACGTCCGGTGCCGTGATTTTCTGCTGCGCGCTCTTGAGCGCGCCGGCAGTGTCGTGCACGTACCTCAGGTGCTCTATCACCGTGACCTTGAAAAGCTTCTTCCGGGAAGATACGATGCTTCGGATACGGAGATATTTGAGGCACTTTACGAGCTTTATCAAAAGCCCGGTTACATCCTGTGCCGCGAGGCCGCGGAAAAGAGGCGCGGTATCAATGTCATTCCCGAACTTCGGAAAAAGCAGGAGTTTATCGTATCGATAATAATCCCGTCAAAAGATCAGCCTAAAGTTCTGAAGGAATGTATCAGAAATATCAGGATCAATGCGGGCAAAGTACCTTACGAGATCATAGTCGTAGATAACGGATCGAGTGAAGCAAACCGCGATATCATCGACAAATATGTGACACAGCTGCCGGGGGGACGAGGAACATACATCTATGAGCCGATGGAGTTCAACTATTCCGTCATGTGCAATCTCGGTGCCGCTTCCGCAAAGGGCGATTATCTGCTGTTCATGAACGATGACGTCGATGCGATAACGGAAGGTTTCATCGAAAAACTTCTCGTATATGCCGCAAGGAGCTATGTCGGGGCCGTAGGAGCCAAGCTTCTGTTCCCGGATGACGTTTCCATACAGCATATCGGAGTTATGGACATAAACCGCGGGCCGACCCATAAACTGGCCTTTATGCCCGATTCTTCGGTGCAGTATTACTGCCGTAACAGGTTCGCATGGAATGTGCTTGCCGTAACGGGTGCTTGCCTTATGGTAAGCAGGGAAAAATACTATCAAATAGGCGGCTTTTATGATAAAATGGTGGTCGGGTATAACGACACGGATCTGTGTGTCAGACTGACCGAGGCAGGGTACTTTAACGTTGTGAACAACGACTGCGTTATGACGCATCACGAGTCGCTCGCAAGAGGGGCTGACGGTGAGAGTGATGCCAAGTCCCAAAGGCTTCGCGAGGAGAGGAATCTCCTGTACCGGATCCATCCGTGGCTGGCTGCGCATCGCGATCCGTTCTACGGATACATGCTGGATGCCGACACAACGCAGATAAGATGCGGAGTGCTGCCGGATTATCAGATCACCGACAAGCGCAGTAAGACCAAAGAAATGTATAAGCTTCCCGGCAGGATATCGAAAAAGGTGATGTTCTCCGTGGATGCGTGCTCGATAGAGCGCGGGATTGCAGAAGATGCGAAGGATGCATACGTGGTCGAAGGCTGGGGGCTGTCAACGTCGTGGGACAACGCATTTGTCCGTAAATACCTTGTGCTCATCCCGCTTGATGAGGATGACAATGAGAAAAAGGAGTATATCGTGGCGACGACGAGTCCCAAGTACAGAAGCGACGTCGGGGAGGTGTTCCCGGATGCCGTTAATGTCGGTCTTGCGGGCTTTGTCTGCAGGATACCGTTTGACGATATCGATCCGCATACCCGATACAGGATCGGGGTACTCCTGAAGAAGACGACAGGAATAAAGAGCTACAGGATGGCTCTGGGTGACATATATGAACCGCGAAGAGGAATTGTCAAAGACGACTGAATACTACAGGGATCTGTATGAAAAGGAACGTATCAAGAACGCGGAGCTTACGGAAAAGCTCGTGGATGCGGAAGCCAAAGTCGCCGACCTTTCTTACAAAATGGATAAACTCCGCAACTCCATGATCTGGAAGATGATCTATCCGGCAAGATTGTTGTGGAGCCATACGAAGAACATTTTCATCCGTATCAAACGGTACGGAAGCATATCAAATCTCAAGAAGAAGATCGAGAGCAAGATCATCGAAAAGCGTGCTTACAAGAGCTACGGCACGCTCTCAATGCCCTCCCCCGAAGAGGTACAAAAGCAGAAAGAGACACATTTTCCGAAGGACATAAAGTTCTCGATACTTGTGCCTTTATATAACACGCCCGAAAAGTTTCTGCGCGAGATGATAGATTCCGTCGTGGCTCAGACATACTCAAACTGGGAACTGTGTCTTGCGGACGGTTCGGATGATGAACATGCTTATGTCGGCGAGGTCGTAAAGTCTTATAACGAGCCGAGGATCATATATGAGAAGCTGACTGAGAATCTCGGGATATCCGGAAACACAAACAAGTGCTTTGAAATGGCAAAGGGCGACTATATAGGCCTTTTCGATCATGACGATATACTCCATCCGACAGCGCTTTACGAGTACATGAAGGTCATCTGCGAACGTGATGCGGATTATATCTACTGTGATGAGACGACGTTTTCGGGCAATTCGATCGATCACATGATAACGCTTCATTTCAAGCCGGATTTTGCGCCCGATAATCTTCGCGCCAACAATTTCATCTGCCATTTCTCGGTGTTTTCCAAAGAGCTTGTTGAAAAATGCGGTACGTTCAGGACCGAGTTTGACGGCAGTCAGGACCATGACATGATACTTCGCCTGACTGCGGCCGCAAAAACAATAGTTCACGTTCCGAAGATACTGTATTACTGGAGAAGTCACGCGGGAAGCGTTGCGAGCGATATCAACGCAAAGAGTTATGCGATAGATGCGGCCAAGGGAGCTGTTGCGGCGCATCTTAAGGCATGCGGCTTTTCCGATTTTCGGATCGAAAGCTCGAGAGCTTTTGAGACGATCTTCAGGATAAGGTACGCGATAAAGGGTGCTCCGAAGGTTTCGATACTGATCCCGAACAGGAATCATGCCGATGATCTTCGAAGATGTATCGAATCGATCACCGACAGATCCTCGTACGACAATTACGAGATCATAGTCATAGAGAACAATTCGACCAAGGACGATATCAGGCAGTACTACGAGACTCTCGAAAAGCATCCGAAGGTTAAGGTTGTCGAATACAAGGGCGAGTTCAATTACTCGGCGGTCAATAACTTCGGCGCGACATTTGCGGACGGAGAGTATCTGCTTCTTCTTAACAACGACACCGAGGTCATCACGAGAAACTGGATCGAGGAACTTCTGATGTATGCACAGAGGGACGATGTGGGTGCCGTCGGGTGCATGCTTTATTATCCCGATTATACGATCCAGCATGCGGGCATAGTTCTCGGAATGGGGGCTCACCGTACGGCCGGTCATTCGCATTACAGGATGGCCAAAGAGAATCTCGGGTACATGGGAAGGCTCTGCTATGCGCAGAATGTGTCGGCGGTAACGGGAGCGTGTCTGATGGTTGCAAAATCACATTTCGACGAAGTCGGCGGTCTGTCGGAGGATCTGGCCGTTGCGCTTAATGACGTGGATCTGTGCTTAAAGCTTAGGAAGAAGGGACTTCTTAACGTGTTCACGCCGTTTGCGGAGCTGTTCCACTACGAGTCGGCTTCACGCGGAGACGATGTCACAGAGAAGGCATCGAAGGAAAACGCGGACAGATACAACAGGGAATGCGAACATTTCAGGGAGAAATGGAAGGCCGAGCTTGAAGCCGGGGATCCGTATTTCAACCCGAACTTTTCACTTGATCATTCCAACTTTGTTCTGGCGGGAAACAGAAAGAGCATGGTTGAATAAGTAATACAAAGGAGGATTTGATATGAGCTATATGGAGCAGTACAGATACTGGTGTGAGGACGATTATTTCGATGATGCCACGAAAGCGGAGCTTGCCGCTATCAAGGATGACGATGCTCAGATCCAGGACAGGTTCTACAAGGATCTTGAATTCGGTACCGGAGGACTTCGCGGTGTTATCGGAGCCGGTACAAACAGGATGAACATATACACCGTAAGGCGTGCGACCCAGGGCCTTGCGAACTACATAACAAAGCAGAACGCAAAGGACAAGGGTGTTGCGATCGCGTACGACTCGAGATTCATGTCTCCCCAGTTTGCGGATGAGGCGGCTCTGTGTCTTAATGCCAACGGGATCAAGGCTTACGTGTTTGAAACACTTCGCCCCACTCCGGAGCTTTCGTTCGCGGTAAGAACACTCGGGTGTACGGCGGGTATCGTTGTTACGGCCAGCCATAATCCCCCCGAATACAACGGTTACAAGGTATACTGGGAGGACGGCGCACAGATCACGTCGCCCCGGGATACGGATATAATAGATGAGGTTCTTGCGGTAAAGGATTACAACGATGTCAAGACGATGGCCAAAGAGGAGGCTATCGCAAACCGACTTTACAATGTGATCGGCAAGGAGATCGATGACAAATACATGGTCGAGCTCAAGAAGCAGATCATTCATCCCGAGATCATCGAAGCGGTGGCCGATTCGATAAAGATCGTATATACGCCGTTCCACGGCACGGGAAACATCCCGGTCAGAAGGATTCTCTCGGAACTCGGTTTCAAGCACGTATATGTTGTTCCCGAGCAGGAGCTTCCGGATCCCAAGTTCACGACACTCGAGTACCCGAATCCCGAAGATCCGAAGGCATTCACGCTTGCACTTAAGCTTGCCAAGGAGAAAGATGCCGACATAGTTCTTGCAACGGATCCCGATGCGGACCGTCTCGGAATATATGCAAAGGATGCACAGACGGGTGAATACATTCCGTTTACCGGAAATATGTCAGGTATGCTCATCGCTGAATATATCCTCAGGGAGAAGAAGGAAGCGGGCACGCTTCCCGCAAATGCCGCGCTCGTTAAGACGATCGTTACGACCAACCTTGCCGATGCGATAACCGAAGCGTTCGGCGTTAAACTTATCGAAGTTCTCACCGGATTTAAATATATCGGTGAACAGATCAAGTATTTCGAGCAGAATCATGAATACGAGTATGTATTCGGCCTTGAGGAGAGTTACGGATGTCTGGCCGGAACCCACGCAAGAGACAAGGATGCCGTAGTTGCGGTAATGTGCCTGTGCGAGGTTGCCGCATGGTGCAAATATAACGGCATCACGGTCTGGGATCAGATGCAGAAGATATACAGGCAGTACGGGTTCTACATGGAGGGTATTCATACAATCACCCTCAAGGGTATCGACGGGGCCCAGCAGATAAAAGATATGATGGATAAGCTCCGTGCCAATCCCCCGAAGGAATTCGACGGACTCAAGGTACTTAAGTTCAGGGATTACACCAAGAACACGATCACGGATCTTGCCACGGGAGAAGTTACACCCGCGGGACTTCCGAATTCGAACGTGCTGTACTTTGACATTGAAAACGACAGCTGGTGCTGCGCAAGACCTTCGGGTACCGAGCCCAAGATCAAGTTCTACATGGGAATCAAGGGCAGGAACATGGAAGATGCCAAGGCGAAGCTTGAAAGCTTCAAGGCAGCGGTCATAAAGGAACTGGAAGGATAACGGATGGATCGCCTGAAGGAGCTTTGCGCCAACAAAACGGTACGGATCGTTGTGCTCTGCGTTCTGGCGCTTATGGCTGCCGTGTCTGTATTCGCGGGTGTCAGAAATGCCGTTTCGTATTCTCAGGATTTCCAGTGGGATGCGGCAAAGGCGTTAAGCCTCAAGATAGATCCTTATGAACTGTCGAAGGATCCCCAAAAGGCTTCCGGGTATCCGGAACTTAATGAATTTTACAGGATGTTCACCGACAGGGGCCTTACCCAGAAGATGGAAGCCAATCAGTTTCCGTCGCTCCTGATGCTCCTCGGACCGATGACGCTCATTCCCGCTCAGACGGCAAAGACGGTCTGGTGCGTGCTGAATCTCCTGTTTGCGGCAGGCATCATCGTGCTTCTTCGAAAAACGTTCTTCAGGACGACCGACGGGTTCGTATATGCTGCTGTCTCGCTCCTGATGCTCGCCGGGACACCGTTTCGAAACCAGATAGGTGTCGGACAGCACACACTGTTTGCATTCTTTTTCTTTATGCTGGCGGTGTATTTCGAGGATAATCCTCCGAAGGGGTCTGCGGCGCTTCGCTGCATGCTCGTATCGCTGTGCCTGTTCGTGTCATATTTCAAATATACGCTGACCGCACCGCTTGCATTGTATTTCCTCTACAGAAAGAGATATAAGGAGATCGCGTTCTCCGTCCTCGGACATGTTGTGCTGACACAGTGTGCGGCCATGTGGCTCGGAAAGAGTTTTATATACATGATAAAGGCACCGCTTGAAGTGGCTTCGGCCCTTGCGGCTGAAGGCGGGATAGACCTCGGTGTCCTCCTCGGAGGAAAGGTTTCGATCATTGTGGCATTTGCAATTGCCATGATCCTGACGGTTATGACGCTCAAACTTCCCGAGGGACGGGAGAATATTCTGTTTGCTTCCCTGATACTGTGGTCGCTCGTTCTTACGTATCACAGGACATATGACTTCTTCGTATTGTCGGCGGTCGCGATGATGTTTGGGACGTTTTTTCCGGAAGAATCCGGAGAAAAGATTCAGAATGCACTCCTGTGCTGGTATATAGTCCTTCTCTTTGCGGTATACTTCGGCCTGAGGCTGTTTAACGAGAATATCGCATCGAAGGCGGCGGTCGGAGTGATATATTACGCATTTGCGGTAGCGGTTACCGCACTTTGCATGAAACTGATAAGGAAAAAGGATAATGGATAAAGAGGAACTGTCAAAAGAGGACAGGAGAAAGAAGCTCCTGGCGCAGATAATTAAGTTCGGTCTGGTCGGGGGTACTTCATTCATAATAGATTTTATCATAACGCTCATAGTATCGAAGATCTGCAGAGTCTTCGGCATGAATGTGGCAACAGCCGCCACCGTCGGAAGCGTTTTCGGTTTCTGTATCTCGCTCGTATACAATTACTTCATGAGCATGAAGTTCGTGTTCGAACGCAGGGATGACATGAACCGGGGTAAAGAGTTTACGATCTTTCTCCTTCTGTCGCTCATAGGTATGGGAATCAATTCGGCGATCATGTATTTCGGCGTTTTGATGGCGGAAAACATGCTTCCCGCAATTACGGAGGAATATCCGTCATACGTGACTGCCGCCGTTAAGATGTTTGCCACCGGTGTGGTCATGGTATATAACTTCATCTCGCGTAAGATGACGCTTGAGAAGAAGTGACAGGCAAAAGATAAGAGGAAAAGGATAATAAGGGATCAATTTATGAGTTATTTGAAAAAAACGTTATCAAGGATGCCGGTGCTGCTGTCGGTTCTGATCGCGGCACTGTTCCTGGGCTCATGCGGTATTAATACGACGCCGATTGAAAAAAGCACGGGCGAGAAGGAAAAAACACAGACGGAAGAGGATAAATCCGGTAAAACATCCGGGGATGCCGTTGCCGATGATAACGCCGACGGTCTCGGCGGTACGTTCTCGGGGGAGACAAAGCGTCCCGAGTCTTCCGAAGAGGATGAAGGCGAGGAGGAAGAGCCGCCCGCACCTGAGAACAAGGATATAGATCTGATATTCTTCATGGGCCAGTCAAACATGTCCGGAGCGGGAGGAGACGCATCCGCGGCACCTCACGTATCGGAGGATGCCGGGATGGAGTTTAGGGCTGTGTCCGATCCGACAAAGCTCTATCCGATAACCGAGCCGTTCGGTATAAACGAGAACTGCCCGACGGGTCTTCATGAGTATCCCGGAGCCAAGAAAGGGTCCCTCGTATCATCGTTCGTGAACGAATACCACAAGAGGACCGGAAGAAAGGTCATCGCCGTATCGATATCGATGGGCGCCACGGATATGACAACATGGAAAACCCAGGGCGTCATAGATGATGTTAAGAACAGATTTGACACGTCGGTTACGTGGCTTAAGAACAACGGGTATACGATAGGACATCTGTACGCTCTGTGGCTTCACGGGGAGTCCGATGCGATCGAAGGAACGGACCCCGAAGTATACAGGACGGCGCTTGATGATATTATGCGCCCCTTGTTCATCGGAGGCCTTCAGAAAGTATTCATGATCATGCCCGGCAGAACGATAGATTACAAGGATATATTCCTCAATATCATCAACATGCAGAAGAGGATATGTGCGGAAAGCGGATATTATGCCGTTGCGACTACAATACTCACAAGGGTCAGCACCGAGTATATGAAGGATCAGTATCATTACAACCAGCATGTCCTCAACATGGTCGGCATTGATGCCGCAAGAGCAGTGGCATATTATACCGAACATAAGGAAGAGATGATCGTATACGATTATCGCGAGGAGAAGAATATCATTCCCGACGGAGTGGATCCCGATTCACAGAAGCTCGAGGAAAACATCCATCTGACGGATCTTGATATAAACGAAGCCTATTGACCTATTATCCCGAACAGTAAAGGAGGCCTGTCATGCAAAACGATAAGATACTGTTGTTCATCCCCGCATATAACTGCGAGAAACAGATAGTCCGCGTGCTCGATCAGCTCGGGCCCGCCGAAATGGCCTTTATCAGCAAGATCATTGTTGTAAACAACCGAAGTACCGACAAAACGGAAGAAGCGGTTATTGATTACATGCGCTCGCATGCGAGCATGCCGATCACGCTCCTTCGTAACCGTGAGAACTACGGTCTCGGCGGATCACACAAGGTTGCATTCGATTACGCTATAGAACACGGATATGACTATGTGATGGTGCTTCACGGGGACGATCAGGGAAGCGTATCCGATTTCATTCCGGTACTCGGAAAGAGATATTACAGGAAACATGACTGCATACTCGGCGCCCGGTTCATGACGGGTTCAAAACTGACCGGATATTCTACGATCCGTACGATCGGGAATATTGTATACAATTTCCTGTTTGCTTTTGTGCTCGGAAGAAGGATATACGATCTCGGATCGGGGCTTAACATATACAGTGTGGAAATGCTCAGATCACGCTTCTACGAGAAGTTCAGAGATGATCTTATGTTCAATTATCTCATGATAATGGCATCGGAGTTCTACGGACACGATATAAAGTTCTATCCGATCAGCTGGAGAGAGGACGATCAGGTTTCCAACGTCAAGATGGCAAACCAGGCCGTTAAAGTCCTGTCCATGCTCAATGAGTACAGGAAGGACCCGGCAGTCATAACTTCCGAATACAGGGATAAGATCGTGGAAAAATACGAGGCGGATCCCGTATGAAGATACTGATCGGTGCGGTAATTCTCGTCATCTTCATATGCGTGCATCTTATAAAGATGATGAGACTGTACCTGATCGTTATGGACCAAAAGGTGTCATTTGACAGGTTTGTTCCGGCTTATCTGAGGACGACTCTTGTCAATCTGCTGATACCGTACAAGCTCGGTGAGATATACAGGATTATCGTGTTCTCGAGAATATCCCGCGGCTTCAAAACGGGTTTTTTCTCGGTGCTGATAGACAGGTTCTTTGATACGCTCGCGCTGTGCCTGATCCTTTTGCCGTATCAGATACTGTATACGGGCAGGGTGGCGGTCCCGACGATACTGCTGGTGGCATTTGTCGCGGTCATAGTCATTACATACATGGTGTTTCCCGCATCATATACGTTCCTGAACAGGTACATAATCACGTCAAGAGACTCGAAGAGATCCATGATGGCGCTCTCGGCACTCGAACACGTGAACGGATGGTACACGTATGTCAGGGATCTTGTTGCGGGGCGTTACGGCATACTGTTTCTGTTCTCGCTGGCGGCATGGATACTTGAGATGACGGTCCTGGCCGGATTTACGAAGATATGTGACGGGACATTTGCGGTCGCCGATTTCGGGGCATATATCGAATCGATAGTTTCGGGAAAGAATTATGATATTAAGATGTGGTACACGAACACATCGGCGGCGGTCATTGCGGTACTGACCGTGATATTTACCGTGAGGTTTATCGTTATCGCATATAAGACAAAGCATTTAAAGGATTACATCAAATGGTAAGAAACGTAGCCGTAGTCTATGACGACTCAAGAAGACCCGGCAAAGACATAGCGGGAATAACCGGTAATAAGAGCTTCGGACATACGATATATAAGAGACGCACGCTCAGGGACAGGACAAGGGACATATTTCTGGGTATACCCGGAGTATCCGGATTCTATGATGCCGGAGACAAAGAGATAGCCGGATTAAACAATACAGCTGTTATCTTATACTTCTCGGACTTCGGAGTCGCTAGTATCAAGGATGTCGAGACGATTGTATACAAAGCAGGGTACGCTCACGAGAATTATAAAATAACACGTGCAAATAGAATAGCATGCGTTATATTTAGCGATGCAAATGCCTACGGATCCGCTTCAATGGCCGATCTTGACGGATATACAGAGATCGTAAGCGATGCATTCACGGATCTGTCTGATATTGCAAACTTCAGGTCGTTCATCACCGGCGGATTCGATGCGAGATTCTTCAACAGTCTGGCGGGAGATGAGTACACGGTAGTAAAGTCTTCGTCGAAGAAGGACAAGATCAGGGCGGAGTACACTTTCTACGGCCTTCTGCCCGACGATATGAAGCAGTGGTTCGCCCGTCCGTTTGACTTCAAAGAGGATGAGACTTCGGCAAGTTATGCGATGCAGCGGTACCACATGACCGACCTGGCGATCAGATATGTACATTCATCCATATCTTATGATGAATTTCGGGATATACTGCGGCACCTGTTTTATTTTCTCGCTCACAGAAAGAGCGAGAGCATCCCTAAGATGGAGTATGAGGCACAGGCAAAGAGACAGTATGTGTCAAAGTTATATGACCGGATAAGGCAGCTGAAGGAGACGGAAGGCTATGAGGCACTTTCGGCCGTTATAGCATCCGTGACCGGTTACCCCGATATAGACGCGATAGTGACAAGATACGTCAATATGTACGACCGGATGCAGAGCAGCACCGTCTTCGAACCCGTAAGGGTAGTCAGCCATGGTGATCTGTGCTTTTCCAACATACTGTATTCGAATTCCGATTCGTTCGTGATACTGATAGATCCGAAGGGTGCCCTGAAGGAAGAGGATCTGTACATGGATCCTTTCTACGATTACGCCAAGCTTTCTCATTCGATATGCGGACATTATGATTTTTTCAACAGCGATCTGTATGAGATAACGATAGATGAGAATATGAAGGCCGGAGTGAAGGTTGACGCCGATAACCGCCTGTTCATGGAACTTTTCAGGGACAGCCTGTCGGCCGCGGGAATAGATGTCAGGCTCATAAGACTCTATGAGGCATCACTGTTCCTGTCTATGCTGCCACTTCATATGGACAGGCCGAAGAAAGTCCTCGGATTCATATTGAATGCCATAGCCATACTGGACAGTCTGGAGAAATGATATGTACGAAGATCTGACATTTGTGTTTGATGTGGACGGAACGCTCTGTCCGATAAAAAAGGAAAACGAAAGATATGAGGATCTTGTCCCCTACAAGGAAATGGTCGACAAGATCCGCGAGTATAAGAGCGGCGGAGCTAAGATCGTACTGCTGACAAGCCGCAACATGAACTCGTTTAACTGCAATATAGGTCTCATCAATGCCAAAACGGCAAAGATACTGCTTGAGTGGCTCGACAAGTGGGATATTCCCTACGACGAGATCGTATACGGAAAGCCCTGGCCGGGACATCACGGATTCTACGTTGACGATCGTACCGTCAGGCCTTCGGAGTTTCTTGAAAAGAGTGTTGAGCAGCTCGACGAGATAGTAAGGAGAGACCGATGCAGGTAGTTATAACGATGGCGGGTCTCGGGTCGAGATTCAAAAAGGCCGGATACAAGGTTCCCAAATACGAGATCACGGTCCACAACAAATCACTGTTTGCGTGGTCGATGGAGAGCCTTAAGGGCTACTACAGCCCCGATAACGATTACTTTTTTCTCGTAAGGCGCGAGGATGAGGCACGTGATTTTATCCTCGGACAGTGGGAGGAGATAACGGGTGACTCAAAAAGAGCCAACGTCATCGAACTCGATGCGCCCACGGACGGACAGGCAACGACGGCGATGCTTGCGGCGCCGTACTGGAAGGCTGATGACGCTCTTCTGATATACAATATCGATACATATGTCGAAGCGGGATGTATGAAGAGCGAAGATATAAGCGGGGACGGGTTCATTCCGTGCTTTAACGCACCGGGCGATCACTGGAGCTTTGTTGCGGTAAACGAAGCCGGGGATGCCACGCTCGTCCGCGAGAAAGAGCGGATTTCCGACAACTGTACGCTCGGAGCGTATTATTTCTCGTCGTGCTCTCTTTACGAGAGGATGTACCGGGAGTATTACACGGATGATGCGAACATGGAAAAAGGGGAGAAATACGTTGCCCCTCTTTATAATTACATGATATCGAAGGGTCTTCCGGTCAGGATATGCCTTGTGGACGCAAAATGCGTACATGTGCTCGGAACGCCCGAAGAACTGGAAGTTTTTGCAAAAGAGGAAATATAAAGGGGTCAGATGGGGTCAGACAGACATTATTTCAAAAGGGGAGTAAGATTCCTTAAGCGAAACGGCATTAAAGCCACCGTTTCGAAGGCGATGGAACGCATGGCGCGGGACAAAGAGGAGCAATACTATGCGCCGGAGAGGATATCGGACGAGGAAATTGCTTATCAGAGAAGCCATGAGTTTTCCGAGCCTTTTAAGTTCTCGATACTTGTTCCGGTATATGAGACGGATCCTGAGCTTTTTCGTGAGATGCTCGACAGTGTCGGAGAGCAGACATACGGCAACTGGGAACTGATCCTTGCCGACGCGAGCCCCGACGATTCGAGGAGGAGCATAGTCAGGGCGTTTCTTGAGGAATACAACCTGATATGCAGGGATTCGTTCGGCACGATATTCGACAAGGTCAAGTATGTCAGACTGAGTGCCAATGAAGGGATATCCGGAAACACAAACAGGGCCCTTGCGCATGCCACCGGTGATTACGTGGCGCTTCTTGACCACGACGATCTGCTTGAGAACACGGCACTGTTTGATATAATGACCGCGATGGAGGAAGCCGGAAACAGCAACCGCGAGGCCGAATCCATTTCGAGGATCATGGCGGTATATACCGACGAGGATAAGGTAAGTTTCGACGGGACGCAG
>JAEEJD010000111.1 GCA_016281675.1 Lachnospiraceae bacterium | reverse complement strand
GGTCGTAAGAGGCGTTATCAACAGCCCTGAGGTTCTCTTTGCCGATGAGCCGACGGGTGCCCTGAACTCGCAAAATACCGAGAACGTTCTTAACATCCTGTCGGATCTGAATGCGGAAGGCCAGAGCATAGTTATGGTCACCCATACGCTTGCCGCAGCGGAACGAGGGAACCGGATAATATATCTTGCCGACGGTGTCATCTCCGACGAGGTCGAACTCGGACCTTATGTCGGAAACTATAAGGACGAGAGCAACCCGAACCTGCAAGAGTCCCGGGAGAGACATCAGAAGCTCAAGTCTTTCCTTCAGGATATGGGGTGGTAAGATGTACCGTTATTTCTTCATGGCAAAGAACAACATAAAGAAGCAGAAGGGCGATATGGTGACTTTCTTTGTTCTGACACTTGTCGCATCGGCGCTGATCTTCATCAGTACTTCCTTTCTGGTAGGGACCGGAAGGGTCATCGACACGAACATGAAAAAGATCAAAGCGGCCGATGTGCTCATTCTGCTTTCCGATGATGAGGCTGCGGATTCCAAACTCGCGGAGATCATCAAAGGCAATCCCGAACTGACCGGATATGATTCCACAAAGTATCTGAACGCCTATCCCAAATACCGCCGCAAGGGCGAAAAGAACTGGACCGAGTACTCGTTCCATATAGCTTCGTACGAGGAAGAGAGGAAGATACAGACAACCTCCTGTGCGACCGGGAAATTACACGGCAATCAGGTCGTGCTCCCGGTCTCCCTCTCGAGCTCGTTTCGTATCGGAGACTCGTTGGAGATGAAGATCGGCGATAACGTGTATCTTATGAAGGTCGCGGCGTTTAACGAGGATAACATATACTGCTCGCCGATGAACCTGGGGACCTATCTCATATTCGTATCGGAGAGAATGTACAATACGATCGAGTTCGAAAATCCCGGAAAGGCCCCGGCCTGTAAGCTTATCAAAACGAACATTTCAAAAGAGGGAAGGCTTACGGGAAAAAGCGGGAACGATTTTGCCGATGACCTGTTCAATGAGTTCAACGAGTGGTATCTGGCGTATGTCAAGGCTCACCCGGGCTACAGTCTGTCGTCGATGAACTTTCTTCCGGCGGACCTGATGAAGACGGCATCACTGATCCTTCCTATGATATTCATAGCGATCGTTCTCGTGTTCGCGTTCATAATGTTTGTGATAGCACTCGTGATCATACATTTCTCGGTCAAGAACTTTATCATGCTCAATATGAGGAACACGGCCATTATGGAGGCATCCGGCTATACGGTGAGCGAACTCGTGATGATACTTCTGTGTCAGCTGCTGCTCATTGCGGGGCTCGGATGTGCGGCCGGTCTTGTTGTCGGAGCTATCCTTATAAATCCTGCGGGAGCGATCATTCTCGCAACGCTCGGTCTGTCGTGGAATCAGAGCGTGGATCCGGTGGTCGTCGTATCGATCTTTGCAGGAATAATAACCGTCGTATCGATCCTGACCCTTTTCCTCGGAAGAGAGTATAAAAAGACGTCGGTACTTGATGCTCTTCGCGGAGGAGCTGCCGCGTCCGCGGGAAGACGAAATCTGTTCTCGTTTGAACATACGGCGCTTCCTATATCACTGACGCTTGCATGCAAGGATACGTTCGGCAAATTCAGGAGCAAACTCGGAACGATATTCATCATGGCTATCCTGTCGATCTCCACTATCGTCGGATTCGGCATGGTCGACTCTTATACAAGGGATGATGCCGCACTTCTCAGTATGGCGGGTATGTTTGACTGCGATGCCGCGGTTGACGGCTCGGAGACGATGATGAAGAACATAGAAGCCATGAGTACGGTTAAGTCCGTATACGGAGATACATGGTATGCGTTCAACTATTCCGTCGGAAAAAGAGTCGCGAGCATCACGACAAGGGCATTTACCGACACAAGCAATATCGTGGGCGGCAGCCTCCTTGAAGGCGGCTGGCCGACAGGCGAGAACGAGATAATGCTCGCATCGGCCGCGGCAGATACGCTCGGTGCGAAGATGGGTGACAAGGTCATCATCAAAAACAGCGGAAAAGAGGAAACATATAAGGTGTGCGGAATCTGTCAGACCATGAACAACATGGGAATGATGGCGTACATCACGGTCGCGGGATATGAACGGGTGGCTCCTCCCGTGGATGAATACAATATATGGGTCAATCTGAAGAAGGGAAAATCATTTGCGGACTTCAAAGAGGAATTCGAAGATGTATATCCCGATGTGGAAGTGACCGACTACAGGGAAGCGGCCAGAGGGACTACAGGCGTTGTATCCGCGGGAATGAAAGCGGTTGCGGTATTCATCGCAGCCCTGACGGTAATGATCGTGGCATTTGTAGAATCGCTCATAGTGCGTGCACAGATCACGCGTGAGTGGAGAAACCTCGGTGTATCGAAAGCCCTCGGGTTCACCTCGGGCCAGCTTATCCGTCAGACGATGCTTTCCAATATGCCTGCCATAGTCATCGGTGTTACGATAGGACTCATCCTGTCCCCGATATCCGGGGCGAACATGATGAAATCGGCATTTTCGATATTCGGGTTCAGGAAGGCTATATTTACGGTTCTTCCGACGTCATATTTGTTGACGGCGATCATCATAATAGGAATCGCTATGGCGACAGCGGCGCTTCTCGGGCGCAGGATCAAGACGCTCGAGCCCGTGAAGATGATCACAGAGGAATAGCGAACGAATTCAGTTCGTTCGCTGTGCGCCGATTGCGAGGCATCGAAGATGCCCTTCCTATCGCAATCGTGTGCATCAAATCTATCGTAAACGAAATAGTATTATTTCGTTTATGATAATCTCGCTTCTCGGGGACGGAATTAAAGTTTAATCCGTCCCCGATTTATGGTATCATAAAGAGCGATTTTGTTAGGAACGAAAAGGAGCAGTAATCATGAAGAATTCTTTTTTTCGCGATCTTTTCAATAAGAAGAGCGATGTAGTGGAGGAGGCAAAGAATCCTTCACAGATCTTCAAGGCACTGAAGATAATAGTGATCGTGATAATCGCGATCGTTGTGATAAGCGGCGGATTCTATAACGTTTCCGAGCAGGAGAATGCCGTTGTCACGATGTTCGGTCAGGTGGTCAGGACCGATACGGCGGGACTGTATTTTAAGATTCCGCTCATCCAGAAGGTTCACTATGTCGATATCACTACTCACGGAACGGGTGTAGGTTATTCGATAGACAATAACGGACAGAACATTACCGATGAGACGAACGGCATAATGATCACGTCGGATTTTAACCTGCTGGATATCGATTTTTACCTTGAGTACCGCGTGTCCGATCCGGTCGCATACCTTTATGCGTCGGATAATCCGGAGGAGATACTCAAAAACATAGCACTCTCGAGCATCAGAGCTGTAGTTGCCGATTTCACGGTTGACGAAGCTATGACGACCGCAAAGGGACAGATCCAGTCGATCGTCAAGGAAGATATGACAAGAGAGCTCAACGAGCATGACATAGGTCTTGCTGTCGTGAACATCACGGTTCAGGACTCGGAGCCTCCCACGAACGAGATCAAGCAGGCGTTTAAAGCGGTCGAGACCGCAAAACAGGGTGCCGACACGGCCAAGAACAATGCGCTCGCTTATCAGAACGAGCAGCTTCCGAGAGCCGAGGCGAATGCCGATAAGATCATCCAGTCTGCAGAAGGTGACAAGGCATCAAGAATAGCGGAGGCCGAAGGACAGGTCGTAAGGTTCAACGAGATGTACGAGCAGTACAAACAGTATCCTTACATAACGAAGAAGAGGATGTTCTACGAGACGATGGAGGAACTTCTTCCGTCGCTCAAGGTCATAATATCGGACGGAGGCACGCAGACTCTCATGCCTCTTGACAGTTTCAACAAGACAGAAGAAATTGTTACACCGGCACCGGCAGCCGAAGAAGCCGAAAACGTACAGGAGGAGGAATAAGATCATGAAGAAAGCACTTATCTGGATCATAGTGATCGCAGCGATCGTTGTATTTTCCTCATCGCTGTACACGGTAAATTACAAGGATGTCGTACTGATACAGCAGTTCGGACGAGTTGTTGCCATTCAGAACGAACCCGGGCTTCATCTAAAGACACCGTTCGTTCAGAGCACGATCGCCATCTACGACGGAAACAGGATATACGATATTCCGCAGAGTGATGTCATCACAAGGGACAAGAAGTCAATGATAGCCGACGATTACGTTATATGGACGGTCAAGGATGTCATGAAGTATTACCAGACGCTCGGCGGCGTGTCCGCAAGGGCGGAAGAGAGAATAGATGCGGCCGTTTACAATGCGACCAAGAACACTATCTCATCGATGACCCAGGACGAAGTCATCGCCGCAAGAGGAATAGAGCTGACAAACCTTATCACGGCCGAGTCCAACACGGATATGGCTGGTTACGGTATCGAGATACTGACGGCCGAGATCAAGGCGCTCGATCTTCCCGACGACAACAAGGAAGCGGTCTATGAACGTATGATCTCGGAGCGCGGAAACATCGCGGCCGGCTACAAGGCAAAAGGTGAGGCCGAAGCGCAGAAGATCAGAAACGAGACCGACAAGAACGTCAAGATCACGATCGCCGATGCGAACAAAAAGGCCGAAACGCTTCTTGCCGAGGGTGAGTCCGAATACATGAAGATTCTGTCGGATGCCTACAACAACGAAGAAAAATCGGAATTCTACAATTACCTAAGAAGCCTCGATGCCATAAAGGCTTCACTCGGGGACAACAATAACAACACCCTGATCCTTGACAAGGATTCGGAACTGGCTTCGATACTTTACGGAAGAGAATGAGCAAAGCACTTATCGCAATGAGCGGCGGCGTCGATTCAAGCGTCGCCGCTTATCTGATGAAAGAAAAAGGATATGAATGCATCGGCTGCACGATGAAGCTGTACTCGTCCGAAGATACGGGGGAGACGTCGAAGAAAACGTGTTGCACGGCCGATGACGCATATGATGCCAGAGGCGTGGCGAACAGGCTCGGCATGCCTTTTTATGTGTTCAATTTCACGGATCTTTTCCGGGAAAAAGTGATCGGGAAGTTCGCTTCATGCTACGAGTGTGGCATAACGCCCAATCCGTGCATGGACTGCAACAGATATCTGAAGTTTGAAAAACTTCGCGAGCGGGCCGATATCCTCGGATGCGACTGTGTCGCGACCGGCCACTATGCCGTGATCGAGGATACATCGGACGGATATATACTCAAAAAAGCCGCGGATCCGGCCAAGGATCAGAGCTATTTTCTCTATATGCTGACGCAGGATCAGCTCGCACACACGGCTTTTCCGCTCGGGGGAATGCACAAGGACGTGACAAGGGCCGTTGCGGCAAAGCTCGGCTTTAAAAATGCCGACAAGCCGGACAGTCAGGACATCTGCTTTGCCCCCGACGGCGACTATGTCAGCGCGATAAAGCGCTTTACGCGAAAATCATACCCGCCGGGTGATATCAAAGATACAAAAGGAAACGTTCTCGGGCATCACAACGGGATAATAGGATGTACGATAGGTCAGAGAAAAGGGCTCGGGATCTCATCGGACAGACCTCTTTACGTGCTTGATATAAGGCCCGATACAAATGAAGTCATACTCGGGGACAATGAAGAACTGTTCTCAACCGTTGTGAACGTTTCGGAAGTCAACCGTATCGTTCCTTATCATACGGGCGATAAAGTGCGCTGCAGGGCGAAGATCAGATACCGCCACAAAGAGCAGGATGCGTTCGTGGAATTTCTTGAAAACGAAAGGGCCCGCCTTGTGTTTGACGAGCCCCAGCGTGCCGTGACCAAAGGTCAGGTTGCTGTATTTTATGATGATGATATAGTGATCGGCGGAGGAATCATCTGCTGATCGTTATTTTACTTCAAATCTTGTGTAAGTACCTTCTATATCTATAACGTAAGCTCCCTCGGGAAGTTCAAGCGATGACAGGTCGAGTACAAGCTTGTCGTCCTTCAGGGACTCCTCGTTTGCTATATCGGAAAGAGGAGCACCGAGGATATCTTCACGTTTTGACGTCTGATCCTCTGCTGTAAGATAATATTCCATTTCGAGAAGATTTGCGGGCACCTGTCCGGAAAGAGTCAGAGTCAGTTTTCCGTCCTTATATTCCGAATCAGCTATCTGCCATGCGGTTGTCGTTTCTGCTTCGGCAGCCTCGGCCATCGCCTCTTCGGGGTGTTCCGCTGTCTTGGCGGCGTTATCTTCCGGTCCGAAAGTCTGTATCGCGTTCGTATCAAGCGCAGGAGACTCGTCGGATGGTTCTGCCTCTTCGGCCATTGCGGGTGCTTCTTCAGTCATTGCGGGAGCTTCGTCGGCCATTGCCGCGTCTTCGGCAGGTGCAGCAGCCTCGGATGCCGCTGCGGGCGCCTCTGCCATAGATGCGGATTCGCTCTTTGAGACACTCAGTACCGCGGGAAGAGCAACCGCAACGATCAGGAGTATTGCTGCTACAGACGGAAGTGCCACATACAGGAACTTACGTATGTTACGGCGACGCGGGGAAGTTATGTCAACCGCTTTTTCACTTTCCCGAAGTTCGTATGCCGCTTCATCTATGTATTTGGGATCAAGCCCTGACAGGGCTTCAAACAGATCCTGTCCGTTCACAGTTCATATCCCTCCTTCTCGAGGAATTCCTTCAATCTCTGACGGAGTCTGTAGAGAAGTGATTTTACCGCAGGTTCCGACATCCGGCTCTGTTTTGCGATGTCCGCGAGGGAGTCAACGTAGAAATACCGCCTTACGAACACTATGCGCTGCTCCTTGTCGAGCCCTTCGAGAAAACCGTTTATGTGTCCGGCAAGAATGGAGGTGTCGACCGCATCTTCCGTAGATTCCGTTCCCGCGACTTCAGTCAGTTCGTCAAGAACAACGGTTATCTGTCCGCCGCCGCGCTTTTGGGAGTGAGCTTTTCTGTAAAGGTCCAGTGCATGATTACGGGTGATCGCGGCCAGGAACGGGGCCAGGAGATCGGGGCGCTCTTCAGGCATGGAATCCCAGGCCGACATATATGTATCGTTAACGCATTCCTCGGAATCCTCCTCGCTTGCCACAATGTTCATAGCGATCCTGCGGCAGTAGCGCCCGTATTTGATACCTGTCTGAGTTATGGCATCCTCGTTTCTGGCCCAGTAAAGGTCCACGATCTCGTAATCCTGCATCCTGTCCTGTGATTACAGCTGCTTGATGAGCTGTGCGAACTCCTCCTTGTATTCGTCGTCGAGAGAGAGCTTTGAAAGCTGTCTGTTAACGTCCCTGATATCAAGGTCGCCGACATATTCGCTTTCGTTTAAGATCATTCCGCACTCGGCAACATATGCTGCAAAAAGTGTATCACAATTCGGGCGGCTCGTGTAGCATTCTTTGCTTACGGGGAAAGTCATGAGCTTTGACTCGTCCTCATCGGGCTCTTTGTAGCGAAGAGATAACATCATCCATTCGTCGCTGTCCTGTGCAAGTTCCGAAAGGTTGGCCTTCTGATAGCGGAGAGTTTCCTTGTCGTCTGTCTCGTTGTCGTTAAGCTTGATCTCGTACATAACGGTCACTTCATGTCCGCTTCCGATCTCGCCGCCGTCCTTTGTATCGTCGTTAAAATCCTTTGATGCCATCTGACGGTTCTCATAACCTATCTGGCGGTATTCTGACACGTATTTAGGGTTGAACTCTATCTGGAACTTGACGTCCTTGGCTACCGTGAAGAGTGTTGAGTTGAATTCGTCAATTAGGACCTTTTTAGCCTCTGCAAGGCAGTCGATGTATGAATAGTTGCCGTTACCCTTGTCAGCGAGTGTTTCGAGAGTTGCTTCGTTATAATTGCCTGTTCCGAAGCCGAGTACGGAGAGGAATACTCCGCTTTCCTTCTTCCGTGAGATCAGCTCTTCAAGTTCATCTTCGGATGTTATTCCGACATTGAGATCGCCGTCCGTTGCCATTATCACGCGGTTGTTGCCGCCTTCTATGAAATATTTCTCCGCGAGCTTATATGCGGTCTTGATTCCCTGTCCGCCGTTGGTCGAACCTGATGCCGAAAGGCTGTTGATGGCTCTTTTGATCGTGGAATGGTCGTTTCCGGGTACGCCGGAGATAACAACCTGTGAGTCTGATGCGTATGTAACTATCGATACGCGATCGTTCCTGTCGAGATCGTCGACGAGCATGTCAAATCCCATCTGAAGGAGAGGAAGCTTG
>JAEEJD010000110.1 GCA_016281675.1 Lachnospiraceae bacterium | reverse complement strand
TGCGGCAACGAAGGACAGCCTTGATAAGATAGTGAACGAAGCGGTTAACCAGACACTGTCACGAAGCCTGTTCACATCACTTACGACGTTTATCATGGTCGCTGTGCTCTACATACTCGGTGTAAGCTCCGTTAAGGAGTTCGCGCTTCCGCTTATGATCGGTATCATCTGCGGTACATACTCATCTGTATGTCTTGCAAGCTCGATCTGGTATCTGCTTCGTACGAAGGTTGGTGCAGGTAAGTAAAGCTGAATAGTATATGACACGGGGGACAATTCTCCCGTGTTTTTTTTATGTTTGAGGGAGTGTCAAAGCAGTTCCCTCGAAAACGCGCTCTCGCTCCTGTTCAAGCGTAGCTGACGCTAGGCTCGAAAAGACCTCGCCAAGCGCAGCCCCTTTCACAGGGTATTTCTCGGAAACTCTTTGCACTCCCTCTGCTTATGAAATCATGTGAGCGGATTTATGATATAATGTGCTCTATGAGTAAGAAGTGGGTTGTTCTGGCAAAGGGTGCCGATTACAACAAAATAGCGCATGATTTCGGCATCAGTCCGTACCTGGCGCGTATCATCAGGAATCGGGGTGCCGTGACTGATGAAGAGATCGACATGTTCCTTCATGCCGATATTTCTAAAATGCATGATCCGTCCAAACTTCGGGATATGGAAACTGCCGCATCCATACTTGAGGATGCGATCGAAGCGCAGGTTCCGATGAGGATCGTCGGTGATTACGATATAGACGGGGTATGCGCGTCATTCATATTGAAGAAGGGTATTGAAGCCCTCGGAGGCATAGTTGATGTCAGGCTCCCGGAGAGGATTCGTGACGGATACGGCATCAACGCCGATATAATCAGACAGGCCAATGATGACGGAATAGAACTCATAATAACGTGCGATAACGGGATAGCGGCATCGGATGAGACGGAACTGGCGCTGTCACTCGGTATGAGCGTTATCGTAACCGATCATCATGAGGTTCCGTACGATGAAACGGACGGAACCAAGAAATACAGGATTCCATGTGCTGATGCGGTGATAGACCCCAAACGCCCCGATTGCACATATCCGTTTGAGGGCATATGCGGCGCAATGGTCGCATATAAGCTGATAACATATATGTTTGACCGCACGGATATCGGCAGTACCGTTTGCGACAAGGCGGCCCTTACGGAAGAGCTTCTGTCGTTTGCGGCGTTTGCCACTGTCGGCGACCTGATGGAACTTGTCGACGAGAACAGGATCGCCGTTAAGCGCGGACTTGAGATACTCGGAAAAACCCGTAACATCGGGATGCGCGAGCTTATAGATGCCACCGGACTGAAAGCCGGAAGTATTTCGGCACATCACATAGGATTTGTGTTGGGCCCCTGTGTCAATGCGACCGGACGATTGGAGACCGCAGACGCGGCGCTTGAGCTGTTCTTTGCGGATAATGCGGAAGATGCCCGCAGACAGGCCCGGGAACTAGTGGAGCTTAATGCAAGCCGCAGAAACCTTACGGAAGCATATTCCAATATGGCAATAAAGATCGCAGATGAAGAGTACAGGGATGACAGGGTACTTGTAGTATACATTCCCGAATGTCATGAGAGTATAGCGGGTATCGTTGCCGGAAGACTGCGGGAACGCTTCTATAAGCCGTCTATCGTGCTTACGGATGATGCCGACGGAAATATTAAGGGAAGCGGAAGATCGATAGAAAGCTATTCGATGTACGATGAGCTTTGCAAGGTCAAGGATCTGTTCACAAAGTTCGGCGGACACAAGATGGCGGCGGGTCTGTCAATGCCGGCCGGCTCTGCCGATACACTCCGCAGCAGACTTAACGGGATGTGTACGCTTTCCGATGAAGACCTTGTTGAGAAGATGAAGATAGATATTCCGCTCCCGGTGGGATATGTCGATGATGCACTCGTTACGGAACTTGAAACGCTCGAACCTTACGGTATCGCCAATCCGAGACCGCTGTTTGCGCAAAAGGATGTACCCGTAAGAAGGATAGATCTTGTAGGTAATGACAGAAAGGTTCTGAAACTGAAGCTTGAAGGAGCGGACTCGGCCGGAAGCACCAAGGTGATCGACGCCGTATGCTTTGACAGGGCCGAAGAGGCTTATGAGGAGCTTAAGGACAGACAAACGATATCGATACTGTATCAGGCGGGATTTAACGAATATCAGGGAAGACGAAGCGTACAGCTTATTATCAAAGATTATATGTGAATCAGAAAAGGCCTCCGGGGGAGGAGACCTTTTCCGTCTTTATGAGGGGGAGATAGTGAGTGTTCATCGACTATCTGACTCATATGATAAAGTATAATTGTGTTTAAACTGTGTTCAAAAAGTGAAATGTGAAGTGATTTTTGTTCACAATTTATAATATACGAGGATGTAAATCATGAAAACGATCAAAGAACTCTGTAAAGATTTTGATTATGAGGTGCTCGAAGGCTCCATGGACAGGGAGTACAAAGAGTTTGTGACCGATAACCGCAAACTCTCGGAAGGGTGCGTGTATGTCTGCATAAAGGGCGCTAATTTCGACGGACATTCGTGCGTGGCACAGGCTGTAGATAAGAAGGCGGCACTCATCGTTGTTGAAAGGCCGGCAGAAGAGCTTGATCTTCCCGAAGGCGTGAAGGATTCAACTATAATAAAGGCGGATTCTACAAGAGCCGCCATGGCACATATCGCGTGCGCTTTTTACGATTATCCCGCGGATAAGATAACCACGATAGGGATCACGGGAACAAAGGGAAAGACCACGACAACATATCTTATAAGGTCGATACTCGAGCAGGCCGGACGCAAGGTCGGACTTATCGGAACGATCGAGACAATAATAGGCGATAAACATATTCCGGCCGTCAATACGACACCGGATTCACCGGTTCTTCAGAAAACACTCCGTGAAATTGTCGACGGAGGCTGTGATACCGTCGTTATGGAAGTTAGCAGTCAGGGCCTGATGCTTCACAGGACACTGGGGATCAACTTTGACATAGGGATATTCACGAACATTGAGCCCGATCATATCGGACCGAACGAGCATACCGATTTTGACCAGTATCTGCAGTGTAAAGCGATGCTCTTT
>JAEEJD010000109.1 GCA_016281675.1 Lachnospiraceae bacterium | reverse complement strand
CCGCCGAGGAGGTTCTGTGTATTGTATTCGGTATCCTTGGCAACACGCTCGATCTCATCGCGAAGAGCATTGACTTCTTTCTGTATAGCTTCTCTGTCGGCTGTTGTGAGAGTACCTGTCGAAGCCTTTACACCGAGTTCGTTCATCCTCTGGAGCATATTATGAACTTCCGTGAGTGCTCCGTCCGCCGTCTGTACGACATTAACCGCATTGCTCGCATTGTCTTTTGCCTTGTAAAGGCTTCTGATCTGTGCGTTCATACGGTTTGATATCGCCATTCCTGCGGGAGTATCTTTGGCGTGATTGATCTTAAATCCCGAAGACAGCTTCTCCGTCGATGATGCGTGCTTTTCCTCATTGGTCCGAAGTACGTTCTGAGCTACAAGCGCCTGGATGTTTGAATTGATCTTCATGTCTGACTCCTTCCGATGCCTGTGTGATTACGGCTTATGATCTTTGAACTGCACCTATGAACGCTTTTGCGATCCTGTACAGCCTGCTGTTATCCGTTTTGATGGAATCCGTTCCGGGAATATAAACATCCGTGTTTATATATTTGGAGAATACATATGAAAGATTTGAAGTTTCAAGATCTTCTTTTCTGAACTCTTCTCTTATTTTATCGTCAATATTCTTAAGATTATCAACCCCTGAACGCGAATCCGATACAATAAATCCGTCAACGCCGCTTTGCTTCAGTGAAAAAGAGGCCTCAACTTTTCCGTACTCTTCACTTCCAAAGGATGCTCTTACTTTTCCCGCATCATCTTTTGAATGCTCTATCGTCAGATGAATGGATGTCCATCCGTCCTCAAGGTATACAGGGATCTCATAACTCTCCCTTCCCGAAAGCGATGCGGCAAATCCGACCTGTTTGTAAAGCATCGAATATGTCCTGACATCTTCATAAGTCTCGGAAGAAAGTGCGTTCTCTTTTGCTATCCTTGCGGCCTTATCGAGAAATCTCTCATAGGCTGCCGATGCACTGTCCCTGTCGGAAAGCTCATCCGCAAGTTTTCTTGCATCCTCTTCGGTAAGAACTTCTCTGCCGTTATCATCCCTTCCCTCGTCTCTATCCTCTCGCGAGAACATCTTTTTGAATCCTTTGCCCATTCCTTCGGACATGGCACTTACCGCAAGGATGTTCTCAACGGTCACCGGCTGTTCGAGCACCGAGAGTATCTCTTCCGGATCCTTTATCTTTGACGCGGTCCTGATATCTTTGATCTTCTCATCTATATAACTCTTGTCGGGAACCGGATCCATCATCTGCATGAACGTTCTCTCAAGCTGTGATGTGATCGACTCTCCTTTTTCAACAACCTGCTCAAGAAGACCGAAGTCATCGTCTATGACATACTCCGAATTCATATGACGATTGGATCTCGATGCCTCGAGCATGTTCTTGAGCGTGAGCTCCTTGCCCGATGAAAGCACGTTTCCGATGACTTTGCCGTCCTGCTTTTCAATCAGGTTAAAGAGTCTGTACATACCGATAAAGGTCTGCTTCTCGTCTTCTGTGATGTTCCCGCTTCTCTCGAGCTTTAAGAGGAACCTTGCGTATCTGTCGCCGGTCTCTTCAAACGGCTCTTCGGAAAGAGTCTTCTCAAGATCGAATATGTTCTCTCCGATAGGGTTTACTCCGTCCCTTATCATTGAAAGTGTTCTCGCGGGAGTCATGAGCGAAATTACTCTTTCAACGGAATGAGTCGCCGTCCTTACGGAATCTATAGACTCTTTGTTGATCATCATTCCCGCATAACCAAGAGTCCTTACCGCTTTACGGTTGGCATCGTTAAGATCCATGTCTAGATCCTGCAGTATCTCATCGACATTCCTGAATGCCTTCCTGATCGAATCGCCCATGTCGGCACGCGGAGCCGTCATCAGAGCTTCGTATGTCTCACCGGCCCTGTCGTATGCAGCCTTTGCAGCCACGCCATCTCTTGCGATCCCTTCAAGTGTTATATCTTTCGATACAACCCTGTCGGCGATCACTCTGACCGGAACATCCGGGATCGACCTGATAATGCTCTGTGTCTGCTTGAAAAGATCGATCTTTACATCAAGTTCTTCCGGCTCTTCGTCTTTCCTGCCAAGAAGAGGTTCATAGAATTCCCTCTCCGCTTCTTTCAGCTCTTCAACAAGCTTTTCCAGAGGCTCGGTCTCTATATTTATGCCCTTCCGAAGAAGTGTAAGATTGGCTTCTTTTGTCATGACAAGACGAACTTCTTCGAGCTCGCGGTGCTTTGTCAGATCCTTCGGATCATCCATATTCCGGAAAGTCTCAACAAGTTCCGATGCCCTGTCATATATGCTCTTCGTTACAAGAAGATCGGCCTCTTTGGGCGTCTTTCCTTCTTCTATTGCGACCGTCATCGCTGCGATCAGATCTCTCGGATCCGCGGGAACGTTAATGTCCTTAAGCGTGTCGTACTGCTCAAGTGTCTCTTTTGTAAGAGGAAGAGAATGCTCCGCTATCCATTTCGCATCCGTAAGAGCCGATTCAACGTCTTCGATACCGGCTTCTTTTATCACTTCAACAGCCTGATCTTTAAGCTCATCCCACGATGCCTTTGTATATTCGCTTCCGGCATAAGTTGCCGCACCGTCAAAATGAACGCCGCCGGTAACTGCGGATGCCGCACCTGCCGAATACTCGGCCCTGTATATATTCTCAACGGTGGGAGCCAGATCTTCCGCGATCATAAATGTCTTTGCTTCATCGGTAAGAGGCTTCAGGTTCTGAGCCATTCTTACCGTCTCCCTGATCCCCGATACGTTATCGGAAGAAGCAGGCAGATCGGAAGAGATCAAAGCATCCGATATGATTTTTCCCGCATTAATCGTATTCCCGAGAACAGCCTTAACGTCTTCCTCGGAAATATCGTCATTATAGCCCGCGATCGTTGTTCCGGCTTCAGCCATCCTGATCTTGATCCTGTCAAGATTGGTGACTGTCTCACCTGCAGGGATCTGTGTCGGGTTGACACCGTCCTTCATCAGCTGCGCAAAATCTTCGTCAGACATGGAATTAGACATCACGGCCATGTAATCTCTCTGCAGGGAAACGTTGGTCATACCGGCCATCTGCGCAATATCTTCCGCAGATTTCAACTCTTCCTTACCGTATGCAGCGTTCTCCTTAACTTTGCCCGTAATGTCTAAGGAAAATCCCAGCTTCTCCGTGCTCATCCTTGATCCGGTAGAAACAGGGTTACCATATGTCATATGTTCCACATCATTCGAATGAACGGCGCCATGATTATTGATCATTTCTATGTTCATATGCGTCCTCTCATTTGAGATGTAAACAGTTATTTGCTATTTATTTCGGATATCAGTGCGAAAAACTTAATACAAAATGACCTCTTCCGGGTTATCGTCCCGTAAAGAGGTCATGTTATGTGCATATCAGAATTCGAATATGGCCGCACCGTATGCAGGAAGCGGGTATGCTATCGAGTAGTCCCTGCCGTCCCAGCTGATCTTCTCGGCCGTATATGTCTTTTTGGCCGGCGCTTCCGATTTGCCACCGAAGCGTTTCTCATCGGAACTTAAGAGCAGTTTGTACTTCTTGTTCTCCGGAACGCCCACCCGGTAGTCGCCGCGCTCTATCGGTGTGAAGTTCAGCACAAACAGTAAGCTCTTCTTCTTTGCCCTGTCATATCGTACAAACGAATAGATGCTCTTGTACGTATCATCGGCGTTGATCCACGAGAATCCCTCGTATTCATGGTCAAGTTCATACAGGCATGGATACGCGTTGTAAAGCGCCAGAAGCTCTCTGACATAACTTTGCATTCCCGAATGAAGGTCGTCAGCCAGAAGCGACCAGTCAAGTTCCCTGTCCTCGCTCCACTCCGTATCCTGCGCGAATTCCTGTCCCATGAACAAGAGCTTCTTGCCGGAATGTCCGAGCATATATGTATAACCTACGCGAAGATTCGCAAACTTGTCCACATAGAATCCGGGCATCTTGTTAAGCATCGAACACTTCAGATGAACGACCTCGTCATGCGAGAGGACCAGTATGTACTTCTCCGCCTGATTGTAGCTCATGGCGAAAGTCATTTTATAATGATTGTCTCTCCTGAATATCGGATCCAGCTTCATATAGTCGCAGAAGTCATGCATCCATCCCATATTCCATTTGAACGTGAAACCGAGCCCGTCGTTTTCCGGAATGTCGGTGACCTTGGGCCACGCCGTGGATTCCTCCGCGATCATCATAACACCCGGGAATACTCCATTTATGTACGAATTCAGATGTTTGAAGAACTCTATCGCCTCGAGATTGTGATTGCCGCCGTACTTATTCGGAATCCATGCGCCGTCTTTCTTGCCGTAATCAAGATACAGCATCGATGCGACCGCATCCACGCGGAGACCGTCAATATGAAATTCCTTCAGCCAGAATATGGCGTTTGCGATCAGGAAATTCTTGACCTCCAGCTTTCCGTAATCGAATATCTTGGTACCCCAGTCGGGATGTTCTCCCTTTCTCGGATCCGCATACTCGAAAAGCGCCTGTCCGTCAAAATCAGCCAGTCCGTGTGCATCTCTCGGGAAATGTGCCGGCACCCAGTCAAGGATCACCCCGATGTTGTTCTTGTGGAACTTGTTGATCATGTACGCGAAATCCTGCAATGATCCGTATCTGGTAGTCGGAGCATAATATCCCGTTACCTGATATCCCCATGATCCGTCAAACGGATGCTCCGCAATACCGATAAGCTCTATGTGCGTATAGTGCATGTCGAGCAGATACTCCGTCATCCTGTCGGCGAATTCACGATATGTGTAGAAACCCTCGTCCTCACGTCCGGGGTGTCTCATCCATGAACCTATATGGCATTCGTAAATTGCTATGGGAGATTCAAACAGATCTGTTTTGGCTCTTTTCTTCATCCATGCCGAGTCGGCCCAGCGGATATCTGTGTAGTCCGCCGTTACGCTTGCGGTACCCGGACGAAGTTCTGCCTTATTTGCGAAAGGATCGGCTTTGTAAAGCTTATCCCCGCGACTTGAAATGATCAGATATTTGTACAGGCTGTCGATGCCCATGCCGGGAACAAATATCTCATATATTCCCGCAGGCTCGAGCCTTGTCATATGATACTCGTCTTCGTTCCATCCGTTATAATCGGTGATCAGACGTACTTCTCTTGCATTCGGTGCCCATACGGCAAAATACACTCCCTTTTGTCCGTCCTTCTCGCACAGGTGCGCACCGAGCTTTTTGTAGATATCATAATGTGTGCCCGTTCCGAACAGATACATATCCATATCCGAAACGAACGGACTGATCTTCTTTGATACAGCCATGATCAAACCCCCTGTGATTTTAATTCAGAAAATCCTTCTCTCTGAGGATGATAAAATCGTCGTCATCATATCTCTTGGCCAGAAGAACATCCATGAAATGCGACATGTTCTTGCGGTCAACGTGTCTGATGGCATTGTCAACGATCTCTATAACTTCATCCACACTGACGATATGATCTATTGTCTGCATATCGCCTATCTTGTTGTATAGTGCCAGAGTACCCATATCGTCTATACTGTACTCAAGCTCTCTTGCGTAACCCTTTGCATATGCCACAAGATCCGAATTGGAAAAATCATCTATCACGATCCTTGCGTCAAACACGGTCTTGGTCTCAACACAACCGTTAAGAAGCGGCTCAAGGGAATCCTTCTCTCCCTCGAACACAACAAGGATGAAATCAACATCGTTCTGAAGCGTTTCGGTTATCGTATTGAGTGTGACCGGAGTAAGTCCGCCGGCATTCTCAACGATAAGTGCTCCGTTTCTAAGCTTCTGAAGTGTCATCGGGATATTCTTCTTGTTGAGAGCTTCTCCCGAAATCTTGGCTACTTTTCCGGAGAACGAGGAATCCATCGACTGTATTGCTTTTACGATATCGATCGCAAGGCTCTTACGTCCGAAATTCTCGGAACCCATGACTATAACGTTGCCCCTTGATGCCTCCATTCTCATGTCATCCATGACATCGACGATCTGGGCCTTTAAGGATTCTATACCTTCAAATCTTCCGAAGATCGCCATCTCGGATTCATCAAATTCTCTTCGACTCGTAACGCTCTCGTCAAGCTTCATCCACGAAGGATGATTTGCTTTCTTGGCATTCGATTCGTCCTCAGCCGAATAATCTTCCTCTATGCCCGCTTCATAACGCATCCTGGCCTCGATCTCTTCCTGAGGTATCGGACGGGTCTTGAGCATATCATCGACTTCATCGGGCTGGTCGATCGTCTCGAGTTCCTCGACCTCCCCGAGATCGTCAACGCTGTAAGGATACTGTATAGGTGCGGTCAGTCCGTGACGGACTGCCTCTTT
>JAEEJD010000108.1 GCA_016281675.1 Lachnospiraceae bacterium | reverse complement strand
TCGAACTTCTGGCAGGACGAGAGATAGGCGATAAAGCTCAAAAAGGCGGTAAATCAGCGTGCCTTTTGTCGGATTATGCCGTAAAGAAGCTGTTTAGCAGCGAGGATTACGACAAAATGATCGGAAAGAATGTCCAGGTTATTTCGGGACGTAAATTTTATGATTTTACGGTAGTGGGTGTGTATAAGCTAGAGGATAACGGAATGCTGTTCGGCGGAAACGATGATCGCGAGACTACGCTATATACAACACTGGGCTGTGTCAAGAACCATTCGCATGTCGACGGATATCAGAGCTTCACAGTTGCAAAGACGACCGATACGTCCGTGGATTCCAAGGAACTGCGCAGCCGCATACAGATCTTTTTTGACAGATATTATCATTCGAACAGGACGTTCGAAGTCACGACATCGAGTATGGAAAGCATGCTTGATGAGCTTACAAAAATGCTCGGAACAATATCGACCGCGATCTCCGTTATCGCGGGAATCGCACTTCTTGTCGGCGGTATCGGCGTTATGAACATTATGCTCGTGTCGATATCGGAGAGGACGCGTGAGATCGGAACACGTAAGGCGCTCGGTGCCACAAACGGATCCATCCGCCTTCAATTCATCATAGAGGCAATGGTGCTTTGTTCCATCGGAGGTATCATCGGGGTCATACTCGGCGTTACGGGCGGATCGCTTGCTGCCAAGCTGATGGAAGCCGAGGCACATGCGTCAATCTCGAGCATAGTCGAATCTGTGGCCTTTTCGATGGCCATCGGTCTGTTCTTCGGGTATTACCCCGCAAACAAGGCCGCAAAGATGAATCCCATTGACGCTTTGACATATGAATGATACATAATCGCAACCCCCGGTTGACAGATTGAAAAGACCGCTTTATGGAATGCAACCGCAAAAAATCGTATCATCTGCTTGTTCGAACAAATCGAAGCAAAGAAAGGATGAGATGAAATGATTTTAGCAGACAAGATAATCAATGAAAGAAAAAAGAACGGTTGGTCACAGGAAGAGCTCGCGGACATGCTAAGCGTGTCAAGACAGTCGGTATCCAAATGGGAAGGTGCACAGAGCGTGCCGGATCTGTCCAAGATCCTGAAGATGGCGGAACTGTTCGGAGTGAGCACCGACTACTTATTAAAGGATGAGATAGAAACTTCGGACGGTATGGTTAGAAGCGAGTCGGTTGATTCGGTTCCTCCAATGAGGAAGGTTTCGATGGACGAGGCTTCCGAATACATTTCGCTTCGCAAGCAGGTGCTTCCCAAGATCGGGATCGGTGTGGCACTCTGCATCACATGTCCGGCAATACTCATTATAATGGAGGGTCTTGCGAATGCCGGAACATACGGCATTTCCGAGGGTATTGCCACGGCGATCGGGCTTGTGTTCCTGTTCCTTCAGGTCGGGACAGGTATATTCCTGTTCATTACACAGGGCGGGAAGCTCGGAAAATATGATTTTCTTGAAAAAGAAGAGTTCGAGACCGAATACGGCGTTGACGGAATGGCAAAAGAAAGGCTTGCATCGAATGAGTCTTCCAATACCAGGGCACTTGTTACGGGTGTATTGCTGTGCGTGCTCGGTTCGGTACCTCTGATCGTGTGCTCGGTACTCGGAATGTCTCCGGTTATCGTTACCTGCATGGTTGCGCTCCTGCTCGTGCTGGTTGCATCGGCTGTATATCTGTTCGTTTCGATATGTGCGGTCAATTCTTCATACAAGGTGCTCCTTCAGACGGGAGATTATTCACCCAATGCAAAGAAGATGAATGCAAAGCTTGAGGTGCTGACACGTGTATACTGGCTTACGATCGTGGCTGTATTCCTTGCTGTAAGCTTCCTCACGAACGGATGGGACAAAACATGGATCATATGGGCCGTTTCGGGAGTGCTGTTCGCAATAATACGAGGTATAGCGGAAGCGGTCATCAAGACTGAGTAGACAAAATATCCGGAAAACATAAGAGAAAAGGAAAGGCACAGGTGATTTCACCTGTGCCTTTTAACTAGGGGGGTCACTTATTTCTTTTAGCCGAGGGTAACCTCAACATTGTATTCCTTAACACCGTCTTCAATCGGAACGATGCAGCCGTCAACCGATTTTCCGTTTACGGTCATGCTCTTGACGCCCTTCTCGACATTTGAAGGATTCTTGACGGATATGTTGTATGTAGCTCCGCGGAACTTACGGGTTATCTCGAAATCGCCGAAATCATGAGGCACGCACGGATCGATCTGAAGTCCCTTGTGTGTCGGATAAACGCCGAGGATGTATTGGCTGATGTTGGTAAATGTCCATGCGGCGGTACCCGTGAGCCATGAGTTCTTGCCTTCGCCGGGCAGATATGCATCCGCACCCGCTACCATCTGGCAGTATACGTAAGGCTCTGTCTTGTGGATCTCCGATATCTCCTCCGTGTAAGCGGGGCATGTCTTCTTGTAGATCTCAAATGCCCTGTCTCCGCGGCCGATAACCGTCTCCGCGATAGATACCCAAGGATTGTTGTGGCAGAAGATACCTGCATTCTCCTTGTATCCGGGCGGATAGGAACTGATCTCGCCGAGTTCGAGATGATACACCGTATATGCGGGCTGAAGGATCATCACGCCGTACTTGCAGTCGAGATGCTCCTTAACGGAATCAAGGGCCTTTTCGGCAAGTCCTTCCTTGACACCGATACCTGCGAGTGAACAGAAGCCGTTCGATTCGATGAAGATCTTACCTTCCTCACATTCCTTGGAACCGATCTTCTTGCCGTATGCATCGTATGCTCTTACGAACCAGTCGCCGTCCCAGCCGTCCTTGAGGACTGCGTCGTACATCTTAGCAACTTCGCCGCGTACTCTTTCGGCTTCGGCCGTATCGCCTGTCTCGTCACAAAGCTGAGCGTATTCCTCACCGTATTTGACGAACATTCCGGCGATGAATACAGACTCTGCAACCGGACCTTCCGAAGGTCCGAAAGTCTGGAATGATTCGCCCGGATGCTCAGAGAAGCAGTTGAGGTTCAGGCAGTCGTTCCAGTCGGCTCTTCCTATAAGAGGCAGATCGTGAGGGCCTTTGTGGTTCACGATGTAGTCGAACGATCTCTTAAGGTGCTCCATGAGAGTTGTTGCAACACTCATGTCATTATCATAAGGAACCATTTCCTTTAATATCGAAAGATCTCCGGTCTCACGAACGTATGCGCTCGTTCCGGCAATGAGCCACAGCGGATCATCGTTGAATCCCGATCCGATGTCGGAATTACCCTTCTTTGTAAGTGGCTGGTACTGATGGTATGCACTTCCGTCCTCGAACTGTGTGGATGCGATATCGATGATACGCTCCCTTGCACGCTCGGGGATGAGGTGTACGAAACCGAGAAGGTCCTGGTTGGAATCTCTGAAGCCCATTCCACGGCCGATACCGGACTCGTAATATGAAGCGGAACGGCTCATGTTGAACGTTACCATGCACTGGTACTGATTCCAGATGTTGACCATACGGTTGACTTTGTCGTTCTTCGATTTAACGGAGTAGATGGAAAGAAGGCCTTTCCAGTAGTCGCAAAGCTTTGCGAATGCCTTGTCAACGTCTGCATCGGTGCGGTACTTTGCAAGCATTTCCTTTGCGGGCTTCTTGTTGATGACGCCCTTTGATTCCCATTTGTCCTCAACGGGATTCTCGCAGTAACCGAGAACGAAGACGTATGATTTTGTCTCGCCGGGAGCAAGGTCCACATTGATCTGATGAACCGCAACGGGTGACCAGCCGTGTGCGATCGAATCTGTACACTGGCCCTTTTCGCAAACGACCTCGGGATCATGATTGTCATGATAAGCGCCGAGGAAGGCATCTCTTGATGTATCGAAACCGTCGATCTTTGCGTTTACCGAATAAACCGCAAAGTGATTACGACGTTCTCTGTATTCTGTCTTGTGATAAATGTCCGAACCGACGACTTCAACCTCCCCGGTTGAGAAGTTTCTCTGGAAGTTCTTCATGTCATCGTCCGCATTCCAAAGACACCACTCCACGTATGAGAAGAGTTTGATGCTCTTGTTTTCGGAAGAATTGTTTGTAAGTGTGATCCTGCTGATCTCACATGTGTCATCGATCGGAACGAATGAGAGAACGTTCGCCTCGATGTTTTTCATGACACCCTTGAACTTGCTGTATCCGATACCGTGACGGCACTCATACAGATCAAGCTCTGTCTTGGTGGGCTGCCATCCGGGATTCCAGACGCAGTCGCCATCCTTTATATAGAAGTATTTTCCGTTTACGTCTGCGGGCACCCCGTTGTAACGGTAGCGTGTCAGGCGGAGGAGCTTGGCATCCTTATAGAAGGAATAGCCGCCACACGTGTTTGATATCAGACTGAAAAAATCATTTGTCCCGAGATAGTTGATCCAAGGGAGCGGAGTCTTCGGGGTGGTAATGACGTATTCGGCATTATCGTCATCAAAAAATCCATACTTCATAGTCTTTTCTCCATTCTTAAACGTTTAAGTAAAAAACAAAAAAAATAAAAACCGCTAAAGGTAGTATATGATAAATATTGTGCTCAGACAACAAAAAAATTGGCGAAAATAACATATTTGTTAAATGTAACAAAATCCATTTGGGATTTTGTACAAAAAAACCGAAAATAAGGATAGAAAAGTGGAGATAATTGATATATACTAATTAACGAAAACGATTAAGGAGATTTTTTATGGTTTCACTTAAGGATATCGCGGATAAATGCAGCGTTTCGATCGCTACCGTGAGCAAAGCGCTGAATGACCACGATGATATAGGCCCGGATACCAAGAAGAATATCAGGGAGATAGCAGAGAAGCTTGGTTATTTTCCGAACAGCTCGGCAAGGGCACTTAAGACCAAGCGCACGAACAATATCGGCGTACTGTTTGTCGATGAGGGTCGAAGCGGTCTGACCCATGACTATTTCGCAAGGGTCCTGGACAGTTTCAAGCGCGTGACCGAGGTATCGGGATACGATATCACGTTCATCAATGCGACAAGCCAGAAGATGACATATCTGGAACATGCGCATTTCCGCGGAGTTGACGGCGTTGTGATCGCCTGCGTCGATTTTGACGACAGGGATGTCATTGATCTTATAAACAGCGATCTTCCGGTGGTCACGATCGACCATGTCTTCGATAATCGTATTTCTGTTGTTTCCGATAATATAGGCGGTATGCATGACCTGATCAAATACGTCCATTCGCTCGGACACGAGAGGATCGGATACATATACGGTGATGATACGGCCGTTACGAGAAACCGTGTGGCAAGTTATTACAATACGTTAAAAGAGCTCGGGATAACCGCCGATGACAGCCTGTTATGCGCTTCGGCATACCGTAATCCCAAGCTTGCGGCAAAATATACGGAGCAGCTTCTCGCTCAGAGAAACCGTCCCACGTGTATTCTCTATCCGGATGATTATTCCGCGATCGGCGGATTGAATGCAATAGAAAAAGCCGGCCTTTCCGTTCCGAACGACATATCGGTTGCCGGATACGACGGACTGTATGTATCGCAGATCATTCATCCGAAGCTTACGACATATCAGCAGAACAGCGAAGAGATAGGACGCATAGCGGCCAAATCGCTCATAAGGCTCATCCGTGATCCGAAGAGCACGCTGATCGACAAGATACTCGTCCCGGGCAAAGTGCTCGAGGGAGCATCGGTCAGGGATATTAAATAAGTAAATTAAAAGGACCGTTGACGGTCCTTTTGTTATATTTCCGTTGTATCAAAGGTTGATCGCTCAGATGCGTGCAACGCCGCTCTTTCTTGCGGCATCGGCTACTGCTTTTGCAACGGCGGGTTTAACATTCAAGTTGAAGCTGTCGGGTATTATGTATTCGGGGCTTCTGTCGGCATCGGTAACGATATCGGCTATGGCGTATGCTGCGGCAAGCTTCATTTCCTCGTTTATATCGGATGCACGAACATCAAGCGCTCCGCGGAAGATTCCCGGGAAAGCAAGAACGTTGTTGATCTGGTTGGGATAATCGCTTCTTCCGGTTGCCATGATCGCTACACCGGCCTCTTTTGCCTCTTCGGGAGTTATCTCCGGAACGGGATTGGACATAGCGAAAACGATCGGCTTGTCCGCCATCTTTGCCACCATCTCTTTTGTAAGGACTCCGGGACCCGATACTCCTATGAATACATCGGCTCCGTCTATGACATCCCCGAGCTTACCCTTCTTCATAAGGCGGTTGGAAACCTTGGCCATCTCTTCCTTGATCGGGTTGAGATTATCCCTGCCCTCATATATGGCACCGGTCCTGTCGCAAAGGATAACATTCTTCAGACCTGTCTGCATAAGAAGCTTTGTAATGGCGATACCGGCTGCGCCCGCACCGCTTACCACAACTTCGATATCTTCGAGCTTCTTGCCGACAAGCTTTAAGGCATTGATAAGACCCGCCAGAACGACAACGGCCGTTCCATGCTGGTCGTCGTGGAAGATGGGGATACTGCAACGCTCTTTAAGCTTCTTCTCTATCTCAAAACATCTCGGTGCCGAGATATCCTCGAGGTTGACGCCTCCGAATGAACCTTCTAAAAGTGCGACGGTCTCAACGATCGTATCCACATCGTTTGACTTGATACAAAGCGGAAAAGCATCGACATCCCCGAATCTTTTAAACAGTACGCATTTGCCTTCCATAACGGGCATTCCCGCTTCGGGACCGATGTTTCCGAGACCCAGTACCGCGGATCCGTCGGTGATGACGGCTACGAGGTTGGATCTTCTCGTATATTTATAAGAAAGATCTATATCATCCTTGATCTCGAGGCACGGCTGCGCAACGCCCGGTGTATAGGCGATTGCAAGGTCGTCCATCGATTCCACGCGGCAACGCGGTGTGACTTCGATCTTTCCCTGCCATTCTTCGTGCTTCTCGAGTGCTAATTTCTTAGTATCCATGATATCCGGTTCCTTTCTGCTGTTATTCAAAGAAGTTAATTCAAAATCTTTTTTATTATACATTCTTTGGGGAAATAAAAAAAGACTCCGCAAAAGAGGGAGCTTTGGTACCGTACCCGCTCAAACGGCGCTCTGCCTGTCCGGCCCTTCGGCCCGGACATAAAGTACTGTAGCCCGAAGGGGGAACCAACGGGCTACGATGAGGGGAGTATAAATAATTAATAAGGGGTCGTAAATGAGAATCTATTGAAGGGGAGATTCTCGCTTACGAATGATATTATATTATGGATG
>JAEEJD010000107.1 GCA_016281675.1 Lachnospiraceae bacterium | reverse complement strand
ATCACAAACGGCAAATATCTTCAGATAGTAAGGGTCGGCGAGAAGTATGTTGTCATAGGGATCGGTAAGGACAGTATCACCAAGGTTTGTGATCTGTCGCCTGACGACATCAAGCCGATACCCGAAGAGATGCTCACGCAGTCATCTGAGATGTTCAAAGCCATACTTGATAAAGCCAAGGAACGGATTAAAGGCGGCAAAGATAATGATAAATAGCGGTAGCATTGGGGGCAGAAGAGCAATCTTGATCTTTTGCTTCCTTGCGTATTTAATGACATTTTTTTTTATGTCACCCACAAGAGTATACGCCAGTGACGTCAACGACCTGGGGATTACACGGGATGTCGAGCCATCACGACCTACCGTAATAAGAGAACCGGGGACGGCGACAGAGGCCGATGACATAAGGGAGTTAAACGTATCCAACAATCTTTCAATAACGTATACAGACCAGCAGGGTAATCTTTCGGGGACACTCAGAATCCTCATCATACTTACCCTCGTGGCAATGGCACCTTTTCTCGTTATAATGATGACCTCATTTACGAGAATACTCATTGTCCTTCATTTTGTCAGATCGGCCATCGGTACTCAGACAGCACCGCCGAACCAGGTGCTTGTAGGACTGACCCTGTTTCTGACTTTTTTTATTATGAACCCCGTTATCACGGATATTAACAATAATGCGGTCAAGCCTTTCGAGGCCGGAGAGATGACACAGCAGGAGTTCGTCGATACCGCACTCACTCCGCTTCGGGAGTTCATGTATCCTCAGACGCAGACAAAGGATGTGCGACTCTTCATGGATATCGCCAAGATCGACAGCGTTGAATCGATCGATGATATTCCGACAAGAGTACTTGTGCCGGCTTTTGTAATCAGCGAGCTGCGAAGAGCGTTCATCATAGGATTTTTGATATACATACCGTTCATTGTCATAGATATGGTCGTCGCGTCGACGCTGATGTCGATGGGTATGATGATGTTGCCGCCGACGACGATCTCGATGCCGTTCAAGATACTCCTGTTCGTACTGGCGGACGGATGGAATCTCGTCATCGGAAACTTAGTCAAGACATTCTACTAGGGAGGTAGATAATTATGATGGATATCGATAATGTGACCACGATCACACGTACCGCTTTGTACACGATCATCAAGTGCTCGGCACCGATGCTTCTCGTATCACTGATCATCGGTCTGTCCGTCAGTATTTTCCAGACGGTAACATCGATCCAGGAACAGACGCTTACATTCGTGCCTAAGGTCATCGGCATATTTGCGGCGATCATGATCCTCGGTCACTGGATACTTGGTGAGGTGGTAGCGTACACCACCCAGCTTTGGAACGGGTTATCACTGTATATCAGATAAAAAATGCTTGATCAGACTTTTACCTTTGAAGATCTGGAATTCTTCCTGCTTATTTTCGCAAGGATATCGGCCTTCATGTTTGTGGCACCGTTCTTCTCGATGTCAAATACGCCCAGAAGGCTTCGCGCGGGATTTTCGCTTATAGTTGCGATACTTCTCGTGCATGCGATACCGGATCATGAAGTGCCGTCATATAACACGGTCCTCGGCTATTCGATAATCGTTCTGAAGGAAACGATTACAGGACTGCTGATAGGACTCGGCGCGAACATGTGCATGTCGATAGTGCATTTCGCCGGCAAGGTCGCCGATATGGAGGTCGGCCTTTCAATGGTGCAGTTGTTCGATCCGATGACCAGGGAAGGTACCGGTTTCATGGGTACGTTCTACCAGTATATACTTGTGCTGATCATGCTTGTGACGAATATGCATTACTATTTTCTCCGGGCGGTAGTCGAGACGTTCAACCTGATCCCGATAGGAGGGGCGAAGTTCTCGTCGGAGAAGATAATGACAACCATGGTTCAGTTCCTGACAGATTTCGTGACGATCTCGTTCAGGCTGTGTCTTCCTGTAGTTGCGGCGATGCTGATATTGAACGCGGTACTCGGTGTTCTTGCCAAGACCGCACCGCAGATCAACATGTTCTCGGTCGGTATCCAGATCAAGATCATCGTCGGTCTCGGGATACTGTTTCTGACGATAGGAACACTGCCGAGCGCATCGGAGTTTATCTTCAAGGAGATGCGCATAATGGTCACGGCCATGGTAAGGAGTATGCAATAGGCAGTAAGGAGGGACCCATCGAAGATGGGAGGATCCCTTACTGCACGACGAGCTCTCATTCTCCGAAGGAGAATCTTAAATGGGCGAGTCTCATTTGGGCTGTAATTAGGGGTAAGGGGTAACATGACAGATAATGCCGTGTTGTTGAAATTGAATCTCCAGCTTTTTGCCAAGGAAGGACCCGGAGGCGAGAAGACCGAACCGGCTACCGAGAAAAAGCTCTCGGATGCCCGTAAGGAAGGTCAGGTTGCCAAGAGCCGGGAACTCGGGCAGGCTCTCACTCTTTTGGCTTTGTTCGTAGTGCTCAAGATATGGGCGGGTTCGATAGGCCATAACTTTATGAACAGTTTCCGCTCAAACTATACGCGGATGAAAGAGATGACGACCCTTGTGGGTGGAGAGATCTCGGTCAAGGACTTCACAAGACTTCTCAATTCCAACATTCTCGATATGGCACTCATCGTTGCGCCGGTATTTGCCGCCGCTTTCATTGTTGCTGTCGTGGCGGACATATTCCAGGTCAAATGGCAGCCGACTACCAAGCCGCTTCGTCCCAAGTTTTCGAAGATCAATCCGATCAGCGGGTTCAAGAGGATATTCTCTAAAGAAAAGCTCGTTGAGCTTTTAAAATCGCTTGTCAAACTTCTGCTCCTCGGATATATGGCATATTCAACGATCAAGGGCGAGTTCTCCGTCCTGTTCGCCCTTTTTGACATGGACCTTATAAGCGCTGTCGGAGTCATCGGTGACATATCCATCAATCTCGGACTTAAGATAAGCGCGCTTTATATAGTCATCGGATTTGCCGACTACGGATACCAGAAATGGAAGTTCGCGGAAGACATGAAGATGACCAAACAGGAAGTCAAGGACGAATGGAAGAACGCGGAAGGAGATCCCGCGGTCAAGAGCAAACAGAAGCAGAGGATGCAGGAGGCATCAAGAAGAAGGATGATGCAGGCCGTGCCGAGCGCGGACGTTGTCATTACGAACCCTACGCATTTCGCTGTTGCCATAAAGTATGACGTGAACATATTCGATGCTCCTTACGTTGTCGCCAAAGGTGAGGATTTTCTCGCAGCGAGGATCAAGGAGAGAGCGGCCGAGGCTGGAGTTGAGATCGTCGAGAACAAGCCGCTCGCAAGAATGCTTTACTATAATGTGGATCTGGGCAGCCCGATCCCGCCCGAACTGTATCAGACCGTGGCGGAGATCCTTGCTGT
>JAEEJD010000011.1 GCA_016281675.1 Lachnospiraceae bacterium | reverse complement strand
TGTTGTCAATTTGTTGTCATTTCGCCTTGACTGCGCCTTGGAAGCCGCATTTTTACTGGCTTTTACTTGCCTGCACTTTTCAAAGTCGGGAACAGCAGCACATCTCTTATTGCGGGGCTGTTTGTCAGCAGCATCGTCAGTCTGTCGATGCCGTAGCCGATTCCGCCTGTGGGCGGCATTCCGATCTCAAGTGCGTTAAGGAAATCCTCGTCCGTGTGGTTGGCTTCCTCGTCGCCCGCTGCCGCAGCGGCATCCTGGGCCTTGAAACGCTCTCTCTGATCGATCGGATCGTTGAGCTCGGAATATGCGTTACACATCTCCCATGTATTGATGAACAGTTCGAATCTCTCGACAAGATCCGGTCTGTCGGGTTTCCTCTTTGTAAGAGGCGATATCTCAACCGGATGATCCGTTACGAATGTCGGCTGGATAAGATTCTCCTCCACATATTCCTCAAAGAAGAGACTGATGATATCACCCTTTTGGTGATACGGCTCATAATGAATCTCTCTCTCGTCCGCAAGCTTCTTTGCGGCTTCCGTATCGGGAATCGTATCAAAATCAATTCCCGCATATTTCTTGATCGCATCTATCATCGTGATGCGCTCGAAAGGCTTTCCGAAATCAAGCTCTATGTCACCGTAAGAGAATTTTGTCGTACCGAGAACTTCCTGAGCGACATAGCGGAACATGTTTTCCGTAAGATCCATCATGCCGTTATAATCCGTATATGCCTGATAAAGCTCCATCAGCGTGAATTCCGGATTATGTCTCGTATCAAGTCCTTCGTTCCTGAATACACGTCCGATCTCGTATACTCTCTCAAGTCCTCCGACGATCAGTCTCTTAAGATACAGCTCCAGTGAAATACGAAGGTTCAGATCTTCGTCAAGCGCGTTGAAATGAGTCATGAACGGTCTTGCTGCAGCACCGCCCGCATTTGCAACGAGCATAGGCGTTTCGACCTCCATGAATCCCTGTCCGTCAAGATACTTACGGATTGTGGAGATGATCTTCGATCTCTTTATGAATGTATCTTTTGACACGTCATTCATGATCAGATCAACGTATCTCTGACGATAACGCATATCGGTATTCGTCAGTCCATGGAACTTCTCCGGAAGGGGAACAAGGTTCTTCGACAGAAGGATAACGGAGGATGCGTGGATCGATACCTCACCCATCTGTGTCCTGAACATATATCCCTTTACACCCACAATATCTCCGGGCTCAAATTTCTTGAACTCGGCATAAGGCTCTTCACCGAGCGAATCTCTTGATACGTAGACCTGAGAATTGCCTTTAAGATCTTTGACGTTGATAAATGAAGCCTTACCCATAACACGCTTAAGCATGATACGTCCGGCAATGCTGACATTTATCGGAGAAGCATCCATGATCGCACGCTTCTTTTCGTATTCAGCCTTGATCGCAGCCTTCTTCTCCTCTTCGGGAAGGTTCTCATCGATCACCGCTTCCTTATGATCCGCAAGAAGCTTTTTCTCAAGTTCCTCATAAGCTGCCTTCGCATCTGCGGTATGGTCCGTCTGATCATATTTGGTGATCACAAAAGGATCCTTGCCGGCCGCCTGAAGGTTCGCAAGCTTCTCTCTCTTATTCTTCAGTATCTGATTAAGATCGGGCTCCTGCCCTCCCTTGTTCTGATCGGTATTTCCCATTACTTGTCTGCTTTCTTCTTAGTTGTCTTCTTTGCAGGTTTCTCTTCCTTGGCTGCTGTCTTTGTTGTCTTGGAAGCAGTCTTGGCGGGTGCCTTCTCCTCGGTCTTCTTTGTGCTCTTTGAGGATTTGGATCCTGCAGGCTTTTCAACCTTTAATATCTTGTACTCAATTACACCGGCAGGAGTGTCTACACTGATCGTTGCACCCTTCTTGGCGCCGATGAGCTTCTTACCCACGGGCGACTCATTGGAAATCTTGTGATTAAGGCTGTCAACCTCCGTCGAACCGACGATCTTATATACGACTTCCTCGTTATATTCAATGTCGAGAAGAGTAACCGTACTTCCAAGTCCTACCGAATCCTTGGCAACATCCTCTTCAAGATAAACCTCCGCATTCTTGAGGATAGTCTCGATCTCCTCAATACGAAGCTCATTGTCTCTCTGTTCTTCCTTTGCGGCATCGTATTCCGCATTCTCGGAAAGATCGCCCTGCTCACGCGCTTCCTTTATCTTCTGAGCGATCTGTGCTCTTATGACCTCTTTCCTTTCATCGCGCTCCGCCTCAAGTTCGCGAAGTTTCTCATAAGACATAAGATTCTTTTTTTCTTCCATTTTACAACCCAACCCTTTCAAGATTATTCAGGAGTATACTCCAAAACAATAAACGCATTATATCGCAAGCAAAACCTATCGTCAACAAGCATTTCCCGCCTCTTCACCTTCGGAGAAAATCATCCATCAGACGTTTCAGATCATCCAGAGATTCCGCCGTGTTAAGCTTCCCACGAAATGAGGATGATCCAGGGAATCCTTTCGTATACCAGGCTGCATGTTTGCGCATCTCCCGTGACCCTATATACTCTCCCTTGCAGTCAATCAGCATTTCCGCATGCCGGAGTATCATGTCCGCAACCTCTTCCTTGGAAGGTCGTATATACTCCCTTCCTTCCGATGCCGCGACAAGTTCTGAGAATATCCATGGATTTCCCTGAGCGGCGCGTCCTATCATGACGCCGTCGCAACCTGTTTCATTTACCATACGGCAGGCGCTCTCGTATGAATCGACATCCCCGTTTCCTATGACGGGTATCGATACCGCTTCCTTGACCTTACGTATGATATCCCAGTCCGCCTCTCCCGAGTAATACTGCTCCCTGGTCCTTGCATGTACGGCAACCGCGGCAGCCCCGTTTTCCTCGGCGATCTTTGCCATCTCAACCGCATTCGCGTGCTCTTCGTCAAAACCTTTTCTGATCTTGATCGTAACAGGCTTGGATATTGAGGAAGACACGGCTTTTATGATTTTGCCCGCAAGGGCGGGATCCTTCATGAGCGCGGAACCTTCGCCGTTATTCACAACCTTTGGGACAGGGCACCCCATATTGATGTCCAGGATTGAAAACGGCCTGTCTTCGATACGCTTTGCCATGTCACCCATTATCTGCGGATCGGAACCGAACAGCTGGAGTGATACGATGCCTTCCGCAGGATCAATGCGCATCATCTCCTCGGTCTCTTTGTTCTTATAATAGATGGCCTTCGCACTTATCATCTCCATGCATGTCATTCCCGCTCCGGCCTCATGGCACAACAAGCGAAATGGCAGGTCACTTACCCCTGCCATCGGTGCCAGTATCCATATATTGGGAAGCGTGACGTTACCTATTCTTAGCATAGATCAGTCTCAGTCCTTCCAGTGTAAGATCACTGTTGTATTCATCTATCATCTTTGTTTCGTTGCTTATAAGCCTCCCGAGGCCTCCCGTTGCGACCACCTTCAGTTTATCGTATCCGGTCTCTTTCTTAACCTGATTGATGATGTATTCGGTCTGTCCGATCTGGCCGTACATAAGTCCTGCCTGCATAGACCATATGGTATCGTTTGCCAGTATGGACTTGGGCATTTCGATCTCTATCTCGGGGAGTTTTGCGGTGCCGAGCCACAAAGCCTCAGCACTGATCTTTACCCCGGGAGCGGTGATACCGACCGTGAAACGTCCGTCTTCGGTGACAAGGTCATATGTCGTGGCCGTACCGAAATCAAGGACCAGGATAGGACCTCCGTATATCTCATATGCCGCAACCGCATCGACTATTCTGTCGGGACCGATCTCCTTCGGATTGGGTGTATCGATATTGATCCCGGTCTTGATCCCGGGGCCTACAACCAGCGGTTTGATCGAAAGATACTTAACTATGCTCGCCGTAAGGGAATGCATTATGTTAGGTACGACCGATGCGATTATCACACCGTCTATGTCGCCGATATCGACACCGTTTCTTGTGATGAGATCACACAGGATCATACCGTATTCATCCGAGGTCCTCGGTGTCTTACTCTGTATCCTGAACGTACAGGTAAGCTTATCCTCGTTATACACACCGCAGGTTATATTTGTATTTCCGACATCGATTACAAACAGCATTACATTTCTCCTTTGATAAATGCCTTATAAAACATCTCCAGGCTCTCAAACAGTTCCGTTCTGCGCTTTTGAACTTCCTTTACCATGAGGCCCGCGCCTATCTCGTCATACAGAAGATCTCCCTCTTCCGCATCGGTAATAAGAATTACGGAGCCGTTATCGTCAAACCCGATCATGAACGTTCCGCCGACTTCTTCGGTAAATAGCACGCACATTATATGAAGCTCGTTTTTGACAGACTCGGGAAGTTTTGCAAACTCCTCATTAAAATAGTATTTCTGCTCATACGAATTGGCCCCGCAGAGTATCGTCTTCGACGTATCCATCATGCGCCTCCTATGAACAGTGAGTATACACATATTCCGGTCACCGCGGCAAATCCCAGACACAGTATGGCGAATACCCATCCGTTCTTTGATCCGCGCTTAAAGCACTTGTAACTGTTAAGCCCCAATATCGCCGTGGCGCACGCAAACATCATCGTATACAGCGGTACCGTGGCTCCGGTACGAAGCGAGATCGTCGCGCAAAATATTATCATGATCGAGAAGAACAGATCCGCAACGCTGATAAAAAAGAACTCACGCTTTGCCAGTGTTTTTAAATAATCTATCAGTTCAGTGTTCATATGATCATCCCAAAGTAGCTGCCATTACAGCCTTGATCGTGTGCATACGATTTTCTGCCTCGTCAAACACAACGTTTGCATATTTCTGGAACACCTCATCGGTAACTTCCATATCGGGTATTCCGAACCTCTCGCCCATCTCGCTGCCGATCGCCGTCTTGCGGTCGTGGAATGCGGGAAGACAGTGAAGGAAAATCGCGTCGGGCTTTGCGTGTTTCATAAGATCCATCGTAACCTTGTACGGTGTCAGATCACGAATACGCTCTTCCCATACTTCATCGGGTTCACCCATGGAAACCCACACATCGGTATATACAATATCGGCACCTTCAACGGCTTTGTAGGGATCCTCCTCAAACGCCACCGAACCGCCGGATATCTTTGCAAACTCCTCGCACTCCTTTACAAGACCGGCATTCGGGAAATACTTTCTGGTCGTTCCGGCAACAAAATGCATGCCCATCTTTGCACAGGCTATCATCAGGGAGTTACCCATGTTGTACCTGGCATCTCCCATATACACGAGCTTTCTTCCCTCTATTGTTCCGAGATGCTCCCTTATCGTCAGAAGGTCCGCGAGCATCTGCGTCGGATGGTATTCGTTCGTCAATCCGTTCCAAACGGGAACAGGCGCATACTTCGCAAGTTCCTCAACTATCGACTGCTCGAACCCGCGGTATTCGATCCCGTCATACATCCTCCCGAGAACGCATGCCGTATCGGCAATGCTCTCCTTCTTGCCGATCTGCGACGCTTTCGGATCGAGAAATGTCGTCCCGATCCCCATGTCATGAGCGGCAACCTCAAATGAGCATCTTGTTCTCGTGCTCGTCTTCTCAAATATGAGGGCAACGTTTTTGCCGGGATACTGCCTGTCGAATATACCCTTTTTCTTCTTCTCCTTAAGTTCCGCGGCAAGATCAAGAAACTCCTCGATCTCCTCCTTCGTAAAATCCTTAAGTGTCAGAAAATCCCTTCCTTTTAAACTCATGATATTGTCCTTTCCTACTTCTTATAATCGACATACGCGACGTCTCCGCGCATATTTATGACCTTTACGACTTCGCCCTCGTTTATGATCGCATTGGGCCTGTTGCTCTTGGCACGCCAGTTTCTGCCGCCGATCCTGACAACACCCGAAGATGAAGCGTTATCTATCCTGCATGTTACTATCGCGTCGCACCCTTCAAGTTCCATCAGTTGCTTCTCACGCCTTGCCCTCATGACATATTTCATTCCGACAGGTCTTACCGCAACGAACAGGAACACCGTTAACGCTACCGCCGCCGCAATCTGCCAGATCGTATCAAATCCGAGCAGGCACACGATCAGTCCCGCAAGGGCCCCCACCGCACCGCAGGCGCCGATCAGTTCAATCCTTATAAACTCGATCACAAGGCACACTATCAATATGATCAGCCAAATCAAAGGTGTCATGTTATATCCTTATCCATCCCGGAAGAGTACGCACTTCGGTATCCTCGTCGGCCATGTATCTGGCGGGATATACCGTTATGTGTTCCGGGTTCTCGTTGAGTATCGAAGCCCACTGGGAAAACGTCGAATTGGCGATTATGTTGGCCTTGCATTTGGTCATAAGCTGCATGTCCCTGAAGCTGTCGTTACCGCTGTTTATACTAACGACGGTTTTATCCGGAAGCCACGAAAATGCTTCCCTGACGTAATCGGCATCTTCCGAGAATATGTAGAACTTCGGATCGCTCAATTGCTTTCTTACCGCTTCAACCGCCGGCTCGTAATAATCCCTTTCAAGGCACAGGAACTGTCCCGCATAAGTCTTCGACAGATAATCCCCTCTTCTGACGTGGATCGATACCGAATTCTCTTTCGTCATCCTGTCGGCAAGCTCGCTGTTCTCTCCCGTCATCGGCGGGAACACGAGCTCTTTTTTTAGTGTCTGTATCCTGTCTCTGTAATAAGCCTCTTCTATGAAAAATCCGAAGATGTAATGATTCTTTGAAATATCAAGATCACTCACCGTCTCGTAGCTGAATTTTTCTTCAAGCTGGTTGTATGTGATCCCTGCTTTTTCGGGTCTTCCCGACTCGCGAAGCTTCCTGTTGACGGGGCCGAGCAGGTATCTGACAGGCCTTGCAAGAGGTCCTCGAAAAGGAGTGGGGATCTGTCCCGATACGGAGAATATCTCGGCGGCCGTAGCCTCCTCAAGCAGGAATTCCGATCCTTCTACATTGTCGAATATCCGTCGAAGCTCAAATCCGTGATGTTCATCATCGGTGTAGAACCATCTGACATCGGCTTTGACCTTTGTCTGCGGATATTTCCGGCGAAGAAAACTGTATAGATTATATTGAAACATCTGGTTTCCGAGGCCGGAAGTGAATCTGACTATTATCAACCCTTCTTCTCCTTACCGCAGGATAAAATGATATCGCAGATCCTGTCCACATCGTCAAGGGCGAGTGATGCGCTCATCGGAAGCGTCAATACCCTCTGTGACGCATGCACCGCAACGGGCGTTAATGAACTGTCAAACATACCGCTGTAGCAGTCCATATCGCTTGTGAGCGGATAGAAATATTTTCTCGTGTATATGTCATGTTCCTTCAGGCGATCCATGACAATCTGCCTGTTTACTCCGAATTCATCCTCCTCGATCACGATCGGGAAATATGCGAAATTGGGCTTTACGTCCGCCTGCTTTGGGATAAGCTTTATTCCCGGTACGCCGGTAAGGTGCTCTTTGTATCTTTCGACAACGCATCTTCTCTTTTCGATCTCGCCGTCAACATACTTTAGATTACACAGTCCCATCACAGCGCAGAATTCGTTCATCTTGGCGTTCGCGCCTATACCGTCAACGACTTCTTCGTCCCTTATTCCGAAATCCTTGAGCTTCCAAAGTTTATTCATAAGATCGGTATCGTCGGTGGAAACCGCACCGCCTTCTATCGTATGGAACACTTTCGTAGCATGAAAACTGAACATCGATGCGTCGCCGAACGATCCGATACCCTTTCCTTTGTATTCGGTGCCGAACGCATGCGCCGCGTCATAGATGACCTTGAGTCCGTGCTTCTTTGCAATCCTTTCGATCCCTTCCACATCACAGATGCATCCGTAAACATGGACCGGAACAATAGCGCACGTCTTCGGAGTGATAAGCTCCTCTATCTTTGTAACGTCCATCGTATAGTTGTCGGGATCTATATCGCAGAACACAGGCTTTAGTCCGTTTCTTACGATAGCATGCGTCGTCGATGCAAACGTGAACGGTGTCGTGATGACCTCACCTTCAAGATCCATTGCCTGAAGGGTCATCTCAAGTGCCATGTGTCCGTTCACAAAAAGCGACACGTTCGAGACCTTAAGGTAGTCGCACAGTTTTTTTGCGAGCTTCTCATGATTGACACCCATGTTCGTCAGCCACACCGAATCCCAGAGCGGCCTGACGGCTTCCATATATTCCTCAAACGGAGGCATTGATGATTTGATTACGTTGATCCTCACGTGAATCCTCCCGCTATCCTATATTGAACCGAGTCCGAGCTTTCCGAGTATATACCTTACGGAAAATCCCATCAGCGTCGTCTTCTTATCCTTCATTACCACATGCGTGATGCCGTAGTCATACATATCGTCAAGGAACTGTCTGTTTGCTCTGTTCGGGCACTTCAGGAAATACTTCAGGGCCAGCCCGAAATCGTCGAGACACCTCTTTTTCGAGTAATCGCTAAGCGTCCTGTACTGCTCAACCCACTGCATCATCGTCTTCGACAGATAGCAATCGTCTTTGCCGATATTTCTCTTGATCGCTATCGAGTTCCAGTTCTCCCCGCCCGATCTTCTTATGTATCTCCATGCACTCATCACATCATCCATTCGGTATATATCACCCTGCATCAGGAGAAACAGATTAATGAGTGCGTCATCGGTAAAATCACTTGCCCGGTAGAGTATCGTATAGTCGAACTTTTCTTCTTTATAGATGTTGCGGCTTACGAGCGTTGCATAATGTCCGGGCCATCTTCCGCTGTAACAGTAGTCATCGTATGTAAACTTTCCGCTCCAGTCATACAGTTTTCCTATGGCAAGCGTCTCTTCATCCGTTATCGGATCGCTGTTAGCATCGACCATGCAAAGTGAATGCGTTACTCCGATATACTCACTGTGCTCCTCAAGAAAATCAACCTGCTTCTGGAGTTTTTTTGTATCGGTCCAGTAATCATCGCCTTCAAGATACGCAAGATACTCTCCCGTGCATCTCTTTGTCGTCTCGTAAACGTTCAGTGTCGGCCGTCCGCCCGTGTTCTCGCTTCGAAGAAACAGCCTAACCCGCGGATCCTCCGCTGCGATACGCTTCAGTATATCCTGAGTCCCGTCAGTCGAACAGTCCTCCCCTACAACAACCTCAAACGGAAAATCCGTTTCCTGGGCAAGGACGCTTCTGAGTGCTTTCTCAACATAATCCTTATGATTGTATGTGATAAAGATGACGCTCAGTTTGGGATCCATCATGCGTTCTCTTTCCTGAACTCCTCGGTGTAGTCCGTGATCTTTCCGTCACCGACTTTGAATATCATTTTGCAGTTACGGATAGTAGTGAGTCTGTGGGCTATTATGATCAGTGTCTTTCTTCCCTGAAGTCTGTCGATCGCTTCCATGACCGCAGTCTCGGTCTCGGAATCAAGCGCCGATGTAGCCTCATCAAGCACAAGTATCTCCGGATCGCCGTAAAGTGCCCTTGCGATACCTATCCTCTGTCTCTGTCCTCCTGACAGTCTCACTCCGCGCTCACCCACCATGGTATCAAGACCTTCCGGAAGGCTTCTTACGAACTCATCAAGCTGCGCCTCATGAAGAGCCTGCCAAACCTTATCCTCTTCTATGTCTTCGTCTTCTATTCCGAAGGCAACGTTATTTCTGATAGATTCATCCGCAAGGAATATCGCCTGCGGTATGTATGCAAGTTTTTTTGACCACTTTATCGGATGCTCGTGAACATTCATGTCTCCGTACATGACACATCCTTCCGAAGGCGTGAGTATTCCGAGTATAACATCGGCTATAGTGGATTTACCGGCTCCCGAAGGTCCGACAAGACCTACCGATGCACCGTCCGGTATCTCAAAGTTCACATCCGTCAGAACATCCCTGTCCGTGTTCGGATATCTGTATGACACATGCTCAACTCTTATTGCGTCACCTTTTGCCGGCTGTCCGTCTTCATCGGAAATCATCACACCGAGCATGTCCTCCGTATCCTTGATATCGCGGTATATAAGATCCGCCGAAGGTTTCAGGAACACAATGAGATTAAGATAGTTCACGACTTTTCCCGCCGAAGGAAGAAGTTTGAATGCAGCCATGGCAAACGCGGCTAGCTGAGGGATCATGTCGTTAAGATCCTGACCGTTGTACAGTTTTACTACAAGCACCACGAGGATCGTTCCGACACATACCGTTTCGATCAGATATGCAGGGACAAACCCGAGCAGTTCGTTGTTTCTGACAGCGGTATATTTCTTGGCACCGCGCTTTGTGAACGCATTTACGAAATACTTCTCTCTGTGGAGGATCTTGATATCCTTAACTGCACCGAGTGCCTGATTGATTGCCTGATGCATCTTACCGTCATTGTACTGAGATATCTTTCCGTTCTTCTTCGTTCTGCCGTGAAACGCAAGAAGATACAATCCGGAGAAAACAAGCAGAATGGCAACCACCGATACCGTTATCATCCAGTCGACTATCAGAAGGTACACGCACAGAAGCACGGATACCATAACTTCCGAAAACACGGTAAACAGTGTCAAAAGCATCTGGAAGAAACGCTCCGAATCGAGCATTATCGAGCGGATCATCTCTGCAGAGTTCTTATCGAGATGATACGTATAAGGCTTCTTCAGATAACAGTCTATGAGACGGCCCGAAAGTCTAAGCTGATTGTTGTAGATGAAGGTGAACTTGGCGTATCCCATCACCGTAAGATATATGTTCTTGAACAGGTATACTCCGATGAGAGTCAGCGAGAAGTACAGGAAAAACCTGTTTGCACTGTCCGCGCCCGTCACACCGTACAGCCACTTCATGAGCGAATTGGTCTCGATCGTCTCGGGCTTTCCGATGAGCTCGACAAGCTGTGCTATGAGCGATACTCCGACAAGTTCCATCAGGGCGCCGAGAAACAGTCCCAGACACAGAAATACCGACTGAACCTTCTGCTTTGTATTGAATATGTAGTTGAATTTCTTCAGCAGTTCCATAGTTTTCTATTATACTTTAAATTGCCTGCCTTATCAAACTTTGATAGAATGGCGGTATGAAGACTCTGTCGATAGTGATACCCAATTACAACAATGCCAAATATCTTCCGAAGTGCCTTGACAGTGTGCTTTCGCAGACATACCCTCTCAAAGAGATCGTGATATACGATGACTGCTCAACGGACAATTCCCGCGACATCCTCAAAGAATATGCCGCAAAAGATCCGCGGATAAAGCTTATCCTTCCCGACGAGAACAAAGGTGTGTCAACAGCAAGAGATGCCGCGATCAGGGCATGTACTTCCGAGTATGCCACCACACTCGACTCGGATGATTTTCTCTACGACAGTGATAAGCTTTCACGTGAAATGGACAAGATCAACGCATCAGATGTTCCGGCCTGCGCATTCTCACAGACCGTTGCCGTCGATGAGGGCGGGAACGTGTGCGGCGACATGACGATCCATGACCTTCAGAAAGATATCCGTTTCAAAACCGTCACGCATACGATGGGAGCATTTGTTGCGAGAGACCTGTGTTTTCCGATAGATATATACAAAGAAGTCGGCGGATATGTCAAAGACATGAAACTGTATGAGGATTGGGATCTGTCACTGAAGTTCCTGTCAAAATGCCCTTTCTATTTCTCGGGCGGGTACGGTACAGCATACCGTCAGAAGTCCGGCGGCCTGAGCAACGTCAGTCAGAAGAAGGTGATCGCCGCCAAGATCCGCGCGTTCAGACAGGGCGGACAGTATCTTGATTACACATTCTCCGAGCGTTTCGTTTTCTACACAAGAACGTATCTTACCGCATTTATCGACCGGCTTGTCGTGATCAAAAAGAATCTCCTCGGATAATTTACAGCATAAAGTAAAGGCTGCCGCATAAGCGACAGCCTTTATTATATCGATCATATGACTGATGTTTTCGATCAAGCCTTTCCGTCGGAACCGAGAACGTTCACGATCTTGTGAGCAACCATGTCCTTGACAGCCTGACGAGCGGGCTTTAAGTACTGACGGGGATCGAAGTGATCGGGATGCTCTGCGAAGTACTTTCTGATGTTACCTGTCATTGCAAGACGGATATCGGAGTCGATATTGATCTTACATACGGCAAGCTTTGCAGCCTGACGAAGCTGCTCCTCAGGGATACCTACGGCATCCGGCATGTTTCCGCCGTACTGGTTAACCATCTTAACGAATTCCTGAGGAACCGATGATGAACCGTGAAGAACGATCGGGAAACCGGGAAGTCTCTTGATGCACTCTTCGAGAACGTCGAAACGAAGCGGAGGGGGAACAAGGATTCCGTCTGCGTTTCTTGTACACTGATCAGCCGTGAACTTGTATGCGCCGTGGCTTGTTCCGATAGCGATGGCAAGCGAATCACAACCTGTCTTGTCAACAAACTCCTCAACTTCTTCGGGACGTGTGTAACTTTCCTTACCTGCTTCAACAACGACCTCATCCTCGATACCTGCAAGTGTTCCGAGCTCTGCTTCTACAACAACGCCGTTTGCGTGTGCATACTCAACAACCTGCTTTGTAAGAGCGATATTGTCTTCAAATGACTTGGATGATGCATCGATCATGACAGATGTGAATCCGCCGTCGATACATGACTTACAAAGTTCAAATGTATCACCGTGATCGAGGTGAAGAGCTATGGGAATCTCGGGATTCTCTTCAACCGCAGCCTCAACCAGCTTTACAAGATATGTGTGGTTGGCATACGCACGTGCTCCCTTTGATACCTGAAGGATAACGGGACTCTTGAGTTCGCCCGCTGCCTCAGTGATACCCTGAACGATTTCCATGTTGTTAACGTTGAAAGCACCTACTGCGTAACCGCCGTCGTATGCCTTCTTGAACATTTCGGTTGTGGTAACTAATGACATAACTGTTCTTCCTTTCTATATTTGAATCGGGATAAACTTCCCGCTCTTAGACGTCAGGACATACCTCACGTCAGTTCTTACCGCAGCAATTATAGCATCATTCTCCTGCCGTCACAAGTACCTTCATATCTTCGCACATCTTCAGACTGATATCGAGTGATCGTCTGTCGGAAGACAATGTTCCCACCTGTCCCGGCGAAAATCTGTACAAAAAACACGGTCTCGCTCCCGGGATAAGTTTCAGTTTACCTTTGTATCCCGCGATAAAAGGCGCTATCTTTACCGGATCGTAATCCGCGTTTGAAAGCACTCTGAACTCTATGCCTCCCGGTTTCTGTGAGATATCGGTAACAAATACTTTTCCCGCAACGGTTCGAAGATATGCGACATCGAGAAGATTCTCCACCGACCTGGGAATGCTTCCAAACCTGTCCGTAAGTTCGTCCCTCATATCGTCCGCTTCTTCTTTTGATGCGATACACGATATCCTCTTATAAACATCGATCTTCTGATTTTCGCTTGCGATGTAATCGTCCGGAATGAACGCATCTATGTCAAGGTCGACGGAAACCTCGTTTTCCGGCACTACCTCTTCACCCTTCTTTTTCCTGACAGCCTCGTTAAGGAGCTTGCAGTACATATCATATCCGACCGCATTCATGTGACCCGACTGACGCTCTCCGAGAAGATTCCCGGCACCCCTTATCTCAAGGTCCTGCATCGCGATCTTGAATCCGCTGCCCAGTTCCGTAAAATCCCTTATGGCCTGTAGACGCTTTTCGGCAACTTCACGCAGCACCTTGTTGCGCCTGTACATAAGGAACGCGTATGCCGTCCTGTTGGATCTTCCGACACGTCCCCTCAGCTGGTAAAGCTGCGACAGCCCCATCTGATCCGCATCATGTATGATCATCGTGTTGACATTCGGAATATCAAGTCCGGTCTCTATTATCGTTGTCGCAACGAGCACATCTATATCGCCGGAGACAAAATCATACATTATACGTTCCAGCTCGGCCTCTTTCATCTGTCCGTGAGCGAATGATATCCGTGCTTCAGGTATCATCGCCGAGAGAGACGCCGCCATTTCGGAGATTGACTGGACTCTGTTGTACACATAGAATACCTGTCCTCCTCTTGAAAGTTCCCTTCCTATCGCTTCCCTCACAAGTTCCTCGTTGTATTCCATCACGAATGTCTGTATCGGGACGCGGTCCTGAGGCGCTTCCTCGAGAACGCTCATATCCCTTATCCCGATAAGGCTCATGTGAAGTGTTCTCGGGATCGGTGTTGCGGTAAGGGTCAGAACATCCACGTTTTCCCTGATCTTTTTGATCTTCTCCTTGTGGGACACTCCAAAGCGCTGTTCCTCATCGATGATCAGAAGTCCGAGATCCTTGAACGAAACGTCTTTCGACAGTACCCTGTGTGTGCCTATGACTATATCAACCGCACCGGACGCGAGATCCCTGACCGTTTTTCTTATCTCGGAAGCACTTCTGAACCTGCACAGAAGATCTATCCGGATCGGATAATCCTTCATCCTCTGCGAGAAAGTCGTGTAGTGCTGCTGCGCGAGAACGGTCGTCGGCACGAGATACACTACCTGTTTTCCTTCCGAGACGGCCTTGAATGCGGCACGTATTGCGATCTCCGTCTTGCCGTATCCGACATCACCGCATATAAGGCGGTCCATGATCTTGGAAGATTCCATGTCGCGTTTTGTTTCGTTTATCGCCGCGATCTGATCTTCCGTCTCTTCAAACGGGAACAGTTCCTCGAACTCGGTCTGCCATACAGTATCTTTTCCGTATTCATATCCGCGTCTTGATGAACGCGCGGCATACAGATCTACAAGATCCTGAGCAATGACATCGACCGCCTCTCTGACCTTTGCCTTTGTCTTTGTCCACTCTCCTCCTCCGAGCTTGTTGAGCTTCGGAGATGCCGCCCCGGCCGATGCGTATTTCTGGATAGTATCGAGTGCGGTAGCGGGGATATACAGGTTGCCGCCGTCCCTATAGGATATCTTCATGTAATCCTTCGTGACGTTATCGACGTTTACCTGTTCTATTCCCTGATATATTCCGAGTCCGTGGCTGACGTGAACGACGTAATCGCCGGGTTTGAGTTCGGTAAAGCTTGCAATATGACTTCCCTCGTATTTTGATCTGTGCTTTTTTTTGCGTTGTCTTTGAACAAACACGTCGGCTTCCGAGATCACGGCAAACTTTATGAGCGGATATTCGAATCCCTGACTCAAACGTCCGTAGGTCACCAGGACTTCTTTGGGCCTTACTTCCCTTGTCTCATCCTCTGTATAAAAAGCATTGATCCCGTTGTCACGAAGATCTTCCGCAAGCCTCGCGGCTCTTGTTCTTGAAGCCGACAAAAGAACCGTCCGGTAAGAATTCTTTGACAGTCTCTTCAGATCGGCCACAAGTCCTTCGAAACTGTTGTTGTAACTGTTCATCGCCTTGGTGACGATACCGAACGATCCCGTTGTATGCATTACACCCGCAGGCATTGCAAGCGTTGACATCGCAACGCCTCTCATCCCCTCCAGCCTTGCGAATACTTCTTCACGCGTATATATCAGGCCAGTCTGTGTGGGAAGCGCATATCCTTTTTCGAGACGCATCCTCATGCTCTCGGTAAACTCAGCTTCAACCGCACCTGCACACTCCGCAAGTCTGGCGGGCTCGTCAAAGAAAAACACCGTTCGTCCCGCATCGGTATAATCGCAAAAACTCTCCGTATCGTCATAGAAATATCCGAGGAAACTGTCGGTGTTTATACCCGACTGTCCGGATATCTCAAGTTCGTCTTTAAGATCCTCCGCTATCCTGAATGCATTCGCACCTTCCTGCGTCCTGAACTCCTTACGAAGTTTGTCTCTTACCGATTCCGCTTCTTTGGTTACCTTTTCAAGTCCGGTCCTGATCCTATCCTCATCAAGGACCGCTTCCGTCGCAGGGAATACGGCTACTGTAGACAGTTTGCCGATCGACCGCTGGCTGAGTATGTCAAACGTTCTGATCGAATCCACCGTATCTCCCCACAGTTCGATCCTGACCGGGTTCTCATCAGTCAGCGGGAATATGTCGATGATGCCGCCTCTTATCGAAAACTGTCCTTTTCCCTCGATCTGATAGTTGCGTACGTAACCTGCCTTGACAAGCTGGGCTGCAAGATCCGTTTCCGAAACCGAACCGCCTTCATCTATGTAAATGATACCGTCCGCGACGGATGAGTGCGGCGGCATATGTGCCATGAACGCATCTATCGTCGTAACTATCGTACAACGGTCCGATTCGGTAAGCGCTCTGATGCATCGCATTCTCTGTTCGGTTATCACGTTTCCCGAAATATCAGCCTGATAAAAGATCAGATCCTTTGCAGGGAAGAGAAGGACATCGGGATCGTAGAACGAATAATCCTCATATATCTTCCTGGCTTTTGTCTCACTAAAAGTAACGATGATTTTGAAATCAAAATCATCGCTAATACCGTGTATCATATGAAGTTTCTGAGGATCCACGCAACCGTCCGCGGCAACCGTGCCTTCGCCCTTTTTCAGATGGTCGCGAAGTGCGGTATATTCCGCCAGTTCCGAAAACGGTGCATCAAACGATCTTGTCATCTTCTTTATTGGATCTGTTAAATCTGTTCATGGCCGCATCTATACCGTCGTTCATAATCGAGACAATCGCATTTGCGGCATCTATGAATGCGCCGTCCATAAGTTCACGTTCGTCTTTTGTGAAATGCCCGAGTACATAATCGGCAAGATCGTATCCTTTCGGTTTCTCACCGACGCCGACACGGACCCTTGTGAATTCATCGGTTCCCAGATGCGATATTATATCCTTCATCCCGTTGTGCCCGCCTGCGCTTCCGCCGCCGCGTATGCGTATCCTTCCGGGATCGAGATTGACATCGTCATAAACGACAATGAGTTCCGATGTAACGTCTATCTTGTAATAGTCCGCAATTTCTCTGACGCTCTCGCCGCTGCGGTTCATATATGTCTGTGGCATGGCGAGCATCACCTTGTTGCCTTCGATCATTCCGCGTCCGCATATGGCCTTATGCTTGACAAAATCGGTCGCTATATCAAACCTGTCGGCAAGTATCTCAACGACTTCAAAACCGACATTATGCCTTGTTCCGGCATATTCCGAAGAAGGATTTCCCAGACCGACAATGACAAACATCTTATCCCACCGAAGAGCTGTTAAGATATGCCTCCTGCTCGGGAGTCAGCACATCTATCTTCTTGCCGAGGAAGGCAAGTTTTCTTACGGCAACGTCATGATCCACTTCTTCGGGAACATCGATTATCATCTTATCAAACGAACCTTCATGCTCTACGAGATATTTTGCGGAAAGAGCCTGGATCGCGAATGACATATCCATGATCTCGGCAGGATGTCCGTCGCCGCATGCAAGATTGACGAGTCTTCCTTCTCCGAGGACCATGAGAGTGTTCCCGTTCGAAAGGGTATAACCCATGATGTTGTTTCTCATCTCTTTTGCTTCAACCGCTATCTCGCGAAGTCTTGCCATATCTATCTCACAGTCGAAGTGACCTGCGTTGCAGAGTATCGCACCGTCCTTCATCTCCATGAAGTCTTCTTCATCAATAACCTTGTCGCAGCCCGTGACGGTAACGAAGAAATCGCCGAGCTTTGCCGCATCCTTCATCGGCATAACGTCGAATCCGTCCATTACGGCCTCGATTGCCTTTACGGGATTGATCTCGGTAACGATCACTCTCGCTCCGAGTCCCTTGGCTCTCATCGCAACACCTTTACCACACCATCCGTATCCGGCTACAACTACCATCTTGCCGGCAACGATAAGATTCGTCGTACGGTTAATTCCGTCCCAAACCGACTGTCCCGTACCGTATCTGTTATCAAAGAAATGCTTACACTCGGCATTGTTAACGAGCACCATCGGGAACTTGAGTTCTTTGTTTCTGTCCATTGCAAGAAGTCTTAAGATTCCCGTTGTCGTCTCCTCACATCCCCCGATTATTCCGGGAATGAGTTCGGGCATCTCGGTATGTATCATATGAATAAGATCGCCGCCGTCATCGATTATGATGTTCGGTCCGGGGGAGAGCACCGCACGAATATGTGTCTCATATTCCTCGGGAGTGGTACCGTGCCATGCGTGAACCTCAAGTCCGGCCTTAACGAGTGCTGCGGCAACATCATCCTGAGTTGAAAGAGGATTGGAACCCGTAACGTACATCTCGGCTCCGCCCGCTGCAAGAACCTTGCAAAGGTATGCCGTCTTAGCTTCGAGATGAACCGAAAGAGCTATCTTCTTTCCGGCAAAAGGCTTGGTCTTTACAAACTCTTCTTCAAGCGTACGCAGCAGATCACAATTTCTCTTGACCCACTCTATCTTCTTTTCACCGGAAGGTGCCAGGTTAATGTCTTTGATCTCACTTGCCATTTTGATTCTCCTTATCTTTAACTTACTGTACCGTATGATTTTCTTTGTATTCCGCGATAGCAGCCTGGATCCTGTCATTCGGATCGAGAAGGTCGCTTATCGAAATATCATGATTAAGTGTGTCGATTATGTATGCGATGTACTTACTCATATCGCAGTTGATATAGTATTCTTTTTCCAGAAGTTCGGGTGTCTGATAGATGAGGTTCGTCGTAAGAAGTCTGTCGATCAGTCCCTGCTCATACGCATCGTCCATGACAGCAAGGCCGTTCGTGAACAGTCCGAATGTCGCCGCAATGAATATCCTTCCGGCATTTCTCTTCTTGAGCTGCTTGGCAACTTCTATCACCGTTTCTCCCGAAGAGATCATGTCGTCGACAACGATGACATCCTTGCCTTCGACACTCGATCCGAGGAACTCATGACTGACTATCGGATTACGTCCGTCAACTATCCTCGTGTAATCTCTTCTCTTATAGAACATACCCATATCCAGTCCGAGGACGTTTGCTGTGTATATCGCGCGGCTCATTCCGCCTTCGTCGGGGCTGACTACCATCATATGATCCGAATCAAGTTTCAGATCGTCAACGCTTGAAAGCAGTCCTTTGATGAACTGGTATGTCGGCTGAATCGTTTCAAATCCGTTTAAAGGAATCGCATTTTGTACTCTTGCGTCATGAGCATCGAATGTGATGATGTTGTCGACTCCCATCCTTACAAGTTCCTGAAGAGCCAGCGCGCAGTCGAGAGATTCTCTCGTGCTCCTCTTATGCTGTCTCGACTCATACAGGAACGGCATTATGACCGTTATCCTTCTGGCCTTGCCTCCGACGGCTGCGATTATTCTCTTAAGATCCTGGTAATGATCGTCCGGCGACATGTGATTTTTGATACCGCACAATGTGTATGTAAGACTGTAGTTGTTGACATCAACTATGAGATAAAGATCTGTTCCTCTGACCGATTCGTTGATTATTCCCTTTGCCTCACCCGAACCGAATCTGGCGATCTTGGCATCGAGAATGTATGAATCCCTCTGGTATCCCGCAAATGCAAGCGAGTCCTTGTGTTCGTTCTCTCGCTCGGTCCTCCACTTAACAAGATAGGAATCTATCTTTTTCCCGAGTTCCTTGCATCCTTCAAGAGGGATCATCCTAAGCGATCCTACCGGTATCGTCTCGAGGTTTCTTTTTTCTTCACGCGGATTGTTCATGAGAGGTGAACTCCTTCCTTAACAGAAAACAAAATCAGTGCGCAAATCTTCTTTTCTTAATACGGATATCTTCCACGTCCGGATTGAGTATGACGTAGTTTCCGAATATCCTTGAAAAATTCCGTTCGGTATATCTCTTCCCCAGGTCCTCCATGGACAGGTTTGTCGAAATGATCGTCGGCTTCTTTCGAAGGTCCCTTTCATTAAGTATATCAAATAATCGGGACGCAACAAATGTATTGACGCTCTCGGTTCCCAGATCGTCAATAATAAGAAGGTCACATGTGAATATGTCATCCTGGACGTCCCGGGAGGAATCATCATCTCGATCGTAACCGAAGAGTTCCCGGGAAAGTGTATCAAACAACCGCATGGATGTAAAGTAAATGACCGAATATCCTTTATCAAGAACTTCCTTTGCCATGCAGTTGGTCAGAAATGTCTTGCCGGTACCGACATTGCCGTACAGTAAGATGTTCTCGTATCTCTTTCCGAATCCGTCGGCAAATTCCCTGCATCTGCCGATGACACCCTTCATCTTTTCCGATTCGCTGTCGGTATAGTAATCATATGTTAATGTATCGAAGTTTTCTCTCCGGAGTACTTCTTCTATATTAGACTGGCGGTACCGGTATCTGAGTATCGCCTGTTTCAGGCAGTGACACTTCGTCACTCCGTCGATGTATCCCGTATCTTTGCAGTCCGGGCATTCAAACTTCTCTTCGAGAAAATCATCCGCGAAGCCGTTCTCGCGAAGGAGCGACTTCTGTTTTGCCAGGAGTTCGTCGATCCTGCTCCGAAGCTGCGCAACAGCCGTTCCGTCTCCGTCAAGGACTCTGTCCGCACATTCCATCGCGATATCGGTTATCCTGTTTTCCGTCTGCAGATACTCCGGGATCTTCCGGATGACAGTCTGTCTGGCTTCCTGTGCATTATGACGGCTCGCCTCGCGGCGTCTCTCATAACCGCGCATTATCTCGTCATACTGCATTTGTGTTAGTGCCATCAAATACTCCTTGGTACCGTACTAATTTGAAATGATGTCCTTAAGGAGAGAATCGTAGTCGTATTCCCTTTCCTTAAAGTTATGAAACTTTCCGGCTGATGTCTTTTTGGATTCGTTCTTTGAAGATGCTGCCGGACTCTTTGTCGCAGCCATGTTCTTTCTCTTGAATTCTTCATCGACCGCAAGAATGTCTTCGGGCTTTTCTACCTTTGCATCATGCCACTGTTTCAGTATCCCGTTGGCATATCTGATGCTCGGTTTGCATGTTGCAAGAACCGTTCTCTTGCATGCTTCACCGATTATATCCATCCCGTAGCCGTATCTCTCCGTCCACCTTCTGACATAGGCTATCTCGGCTTCAACGGGTTGATGATCCTTCGGAAATCCGAGTGCCTCCATGACGGCATTCATCTCTGCGGGAATGTGTCTCGTAAGACGCTTTGCCGCGTCAAGTGTGGCAACCCCTGCTTCCTTCCACTCCATAGCAACCGATTCGATGCTTCGGAATGATTCTTTATTATTGCTTATGCAGTACTCGAGCAGATACTCCACGAGGTCCGCCGAAAACCCAAGGCCATCATATATATACAGAATGGATGATACTTCATCCTGTTTGATCGGACGTCCCATGTATTGCTCGGCAACGAACAGCAACTGCGAAACATCCGGCTGTCCTATGAGTGCTGCCGTTTTCTCTTTTGAATATACCGGTCTTTGTGAAAACTCCACAACATTTCCCCCTGCAGAACTCTTTACCGTTTTGCTCTTTGCATTCCAGAACCGGAGCGCACGCTTTACGTCCTGTTCGGAATAGTTAAAGAAATCCGCGATCGAACTTACCGTTGTACTTTCGGCACCGTTTTTCAAAAGATACAGATATATCTTGAGCTGTGATTCGTTCGCCTCCCGAAGGCACCTTTCCACTGCGGCACCGGGGATCACGAGCGCGTCACAACATAAATCACTGTTAAGCGTGATCTGATCCATCTATCTCACCTGTCTCATAATTATTTCAAAGCAACTTGATATGTGATGGATTATATCACCGCGATCACGAAAATAAAACAGTTGATTTTGCCGCAAAGCCAGTGTTTTCAAGGGTTTGCGCGATTGTGGACAGTGTGGATAAGA
>JAEEJD010000106.1 GCA_016281675.1 Lachnospiraceae bacterium | reverse complement strand
TGCACGCGGTTTTGTGCCGCATGCCATTTTAATTAATTATTTATTATACAAACCCGTACTGGGATAAAGCTGATCCCCGGTGCCTAAGGAACTCCCCAGAACCTTCGGCAGGTACTATATATAGCGTATAGACATACCTATACACCCACATCTGCATTATATACAATAATAATTGTTATGACAACCACTTTTTATTGTGCTTCACTCTCCTTGTGAGCACAATATATTGTGTTTGCATCAGATTCAAAGTCGCCTGATCATATCCATCGTATGGAACTTACCGGACATTGCGCTATTGCGGTATACGGTGTATGTGCTTATGGCCTTCCGAATATCATGGACTTCCTTATCGTCAGGCTTCCTGCCCTCGGTAAGATCGTTTATTAGAAGATCGATCTGTGCTCTCATTGTCAACATAGTCTGCGCCATGTTCTCCATGATGTTTATGATATTCCTGTGATTCTGCTGAACGAAATCTCCCATTTCGTCTTTCGTGATCCTCATAAGCAGAATGTCGGAATACGCAACGACAGTGTAGATGGCAGGCTTCTCGAGAAGCATTCCAAACTCCCCGAAACAGGACTGCGGTCCGATGATACCGATAAGAGTCTCCCTGTCGGTACCGTAACCCATATACACTTCGGCGTGCCCCTTTACGATCTTGTACATATCGAGATTGAGCTCACCCTCTGTAAGTATGATCGTGCCCTCGGGCACCTGTATCATCTTCCCGGCTTCTTCCATAATTGTTCCTCTTCTTATGAATTTGCGAGCTTCTTAAGTTCCTCGAGCATCACGCATGCATCTTCATATGATGCAAACTGGCATGTGCCGACTTTCTCATGACCGCCGCCGCCGTACTTGAGGCAGAGGCTTCCGACATCGATAGTGGCTGTCTTGTTGAGGATGCTGTAGCCTATCGCGCATGCAAGTCCCTGTCCGCCTTTTCCGGGCGTCATCCATACCGAGATGTTCTGGTCGGGATACATGCTGTAAATAAGGAATCTGTTTCCGGTATATATCGTCTCAACGCCACGAAGATCTGATACGATAAGGTTTCCGAACACTTCCGTATGAGCCGTGACCATTTCTTTGAACTTCTTTGTCTGATCTTCATACAGTTCTATACGCTCAACCACATCGGGGAGTGCCAGGATCTCCTCGGTAGTATTTTTGCCGCAGGCTACAAGAAGCTCTTCCATAAGCTGATAGTTACTGATCCTGAAATTGCGGAATCTTCCGAGACCGGTTCTGGGATCCATAAGGAATCCGACGAGTATCCATCCCTTGGGATTCTGGATCTCATCTATCGTAAGATTACCCGAATCAACTTTATCCACAGCGACCATAAGATCGTCAAACTGCGGGAACTTCTCTTTACCGCCATAGTACTCGTATATTACTCTCGCACACGAAGGAGCTGCGCTGTCACACTTTCCCTTGTATCTTCCGGCAAGCTCGTTACGCTCTTCCTCGCTCGAATGATGATCGAACCACAGTCCGCATCCTTCAACAAAAGGAACATTTGCAAGGCAGTCATCGGATGTGATCTCAACCTGCCCGTCCTGCAGATCCTTAGGATGAGCGAATTTCCAGTTGTCAATGATGCCCGCTTCGAGAAGCAGCGCTCCGCATGCAAGCCCGTCAAAATCAGATCTTGTGATAAGTCTCATGATTGTTCTCCTTCCGCAATATCATTCTTCATCTTCACTTTATCATCATACATTGCCGCATCGGCTCTTGCGAACACATCGGCAACATTGTCATCCTTACCCTTTTCGTAAACGCCTATACCTCCGGCTATCGACACGAATTCTTCGGCTGATGCCGCATTGGCGTTTATCTCCGCCATCTTCCCCCTGAGCCTCTCAAGCAGGGTATCTTTTTCCTTGTAATCATCGCCCTGCAAGAGTACGGCGAATTCGTCTCCGCCGATACGGTACACGGGGCTGTTTCTGAATACTTTACACAATGTTTTGCAGCAGTTGACTATGTATGCATCCCCGCTCTCATGACCGTAATTGTCGTTCATCTTCTTGAGATTATTGATATCGAATATCCCTATCGCAAATGACAGATGAGATCCCGAGCGGATCACCGAATTAAGTTCGTTCTCCTTGGACACATATGCCGCACGGTTCTTAACATTTGTAAGCGTATCCGTCTCGGTCAGTTCCACAAGCTTCTTATTGAGCATCCGGAGGCTGATGTTCTGTCTGACCTTCGACATTATCGTATCGAACCTTGACATGAACTCAAACAGATGATTGCCGTTACCAACTATGTCGACGTTATCACCGAACACCATATATCCGTAGTTTTCCATGATCTCATGTATGGGGATGAACACAAACACCCTGTTCTTCTTATCGGGATCAATGTACGGAACAAGCTTTCTTGATTCGAACTGCGGGATACTCCTGACTTCTCCGTTTTCCATAGAGAATATGGCATCCATCTTTCTGCTGTAGCCCCGCGTCCGGAAAGGAGTATCAAGATTGGACATTGCCTTTCTGAAGCTCGGTTCGATCACAAGATGAAACGTATTTCCGATAAATGTTTTGTCAGCCTCAAGTGCATGTTTTAAGTTTGTCTCAAACTCCTCATATGTTACCCCGGCAAGTGCCTCTCCTTCGATCACGGTAACGTTTCTCTCGAAGATCGTAGTCATCATGCGGTT
>JAEEJD010000105.1 GCA_016281675.1 Lachnospiraceae bacterium | reverse complement strand
TTCGGATTCAGAGGAAACATCCGCGAACACCTCGGGATGCATCGCCTGGGAGACCGCAAGGTCGAAGTTCCGGTGAAACTGCTGCATGTTCGTGTAGTTATGGGAATGGTACACGAGCGCATCGGCCGCATAGGCTATACGGTAACCGTTTTCTATAAGCGTATGCGCAAACACCATATCCTCGTTGAATATCATATCCTTCGGGAACTTTCCGAGCCTCTCGAACACTTCCCTGTGGTACATAGCACATGCATTGGAACAAAAATACGTCTTGATCCCGAGCCTTTCCTTGTCCTCTTCCGATTTGACGGATGAGGTCGGAGGATAATTGAAAGACCTTGAGAATCTCTCTCCGAGAGAAGCGTCATCGTTTGCAAGCTGCCTTGCGTAAACGGCCGCAACACCGCTCTGCCCGAAAGCCTTCAGCATGTTCTCGATCATCTTATCGTTTGCGGGAAGCGCATCCTGCGTCATAAACAGAAGATAATCGGCTGTGCTTCCTGCCGCACCGGCATTTCGCGTGGCACCGTGATCGAACTCCCTTGCTGACACGTTCCTGACTTCAAAGAACTTTCCCGTTGTATCATAGCTCTTGCCCCGGAGCAGATTCTCGATATACTTCTGCTCCGTATTGATCAGCACTATCCTGTTCGGCACCACGGTCTGGTCACGCAGACGCTTTATGATCGTAAACAGGCGTTCATCCGGTTTGTAGGTGGGGATTATGATATCTACAGTCATGTTCTAGTACGCGTTTTTATTGATAAATCCGATAAATACCGTCAGTATTATTATCTTTATGTCAAATTCGAGCGTCCAGTTCTCTATATAGTAAAGATCGTGCTCGATACGTTTCTCGATCGACGTATCACCGCGAAGTCCGTTTATCTGAGCCCATCCCGTCAGTCCCGGACGTACCTGATGCTTGATCATGTAACGCGGTATCTCTTCCCTGAACTTCTCGACGAACTGAGGCCTCTCGGGTCTGGGACCTACGAGCGACATCTGACCGACAAGAATGTTGAAGAGCTGCGGCAGCTCATCAAGACTCGTTTTTCTGAGGAACCTTCCGACCTTTGTGACTCTCGGATCGTTCTTCGTCGTCCATCCCTTTGCCTCCTCGGTCTCGGTCTGTTCGATCATCGTCCTGAACTTGTACATGGAAAAAGGCTTGTTATGAAGTCCGACACGCTCCTGCGCAAAGATCACGGGACCTTTGCTCGTAAGCTTAATAAGAAGCGCGGATATTATCATGATCGGTGATGCAAGCACTATACCGATCAGCGATCCGACTATATCCATGGCACGCTTTACCGCGGCATTTAATGTATTCGTGAGCGGGACGTGACGAATATTGATGACCGGAAGTCCCTGTATATCCTCGGTATAAGGACGGTTCGGGATGATACCTGCATAATCGGGAATGAACTTGGTGTGGACACCCGATTTTTCACACAGATTTACTATCTCCTTCAGCCTGCCGTACTGTCCCAGCGGAAGCGTGATCGCTATCTCGTCAAGCTTGTTCTCGGGAAGTATGAGCGGAAGGTTATCGATGGTTCCGAGAACCTTAACACCTTTGTATTCGGTACCCCTCTCGGTATTGTCGTCGAGTATTCCCCTTACGACATAACCCCACTGGGGATTGAGGAGTATCTTGTTGATATAGCTCTCGGCGGAACCCGAATATCCGACGAGAAGCACGTATTTGATATTGTAGCCCTTCTGCCACCAGAACATCATAAGTGCTCTCATGATGTTTCTGACCGCTGTCTCAAGGCAAATACACATAGCCCAGAATATGAAGATCATCTGCCTCGAGAAATCGGGCTGGTTGATCACATACAGCACCATCATGAATATGAGTGCGCCGATGGTATTGGCCTTGATAACGTTAAGGAGTTCCCTCTTTCGTCCCGATGCGCGTCTCGTATGATAAAGGTCGAGCTGCGAATACAGGATCAGATAGCCGGGCACAAGAAAATAAAGGGCCGTCATATACGTCTGGATGGACAGACCCTCATCATAAAGAAGCAGCCCGCTCTGGAACTTCAGAAAATAGGCAAATACATAACTTACAAATATGACAAATGCATCGATAACAAGCGTCAGCCTGTTAATGAGCCGCTGATTGTCCCTGATCATAATTACCTCTTCGGCGCCCTATCCGGTTATGCGCCTTATCATATTTAACCACAATTCAAGCTGAATGCGGAAATAGTTTTTGATAAATCTCTTGTCGAAAGGATATTTCCTGCCCGCAACGCACATCAGATATCCTCTCTTCATGCCCGACAGATATTCCCTTCCGTAGCCCTTACATATGAAGAAAAGGGCCTTTGTGCCGAATCCTATGAGAAGGAACGGCAGATTTATGATTATCTGAAGCGCGGGCATGTTCTTGTATATTACATACCAGCTGTTCCTGGACGCGAGCCTTACCTTGAAAGGATTGTACCTTCCGCCCGTGGAGCCGCTACCCGCATGGTACACAACGGCCTTCGGCGTGTAACGGTTGACGTACCCCATTATCCTCGCGCGGTATCCGACATCAACATCCTCAAGGTACGTGAAATGGAGCTCATCGAAATACCCGATCTGCTCGAACAGCTCTTTCCTGTATATGGCCGCTCCGCCGCAGGCGGAGAAAATCACAGCTTCCTTGTCGTACCGGCTGCTCCTGCCGTCTTTTCCGAGAGAAAATGCCCATCCGAGAGCGCAGTACAGATCCCCGGCCGAATCTATCCTGTCGGGAGCGTTCATCTGAAGCATCTTGGATGCAACCGAGAACGTATCGTCATGCGCATCTATCGCCTTATAGAGCTCCTCGACAAACGACGGATCGGCTTTCGTATCGTTGTTTAAAAGTATCAGATACTTTGTCTTTGTGACTTTGATCCCTTCGTTGACGGCGCGGCAGAAACCGAAGTTCTGGGAAAGCGGTATCAGTCTTACACCCTCATAGTCTTCCGCTATCTTTTCCGAACCGTCCTCGGATGCGTTATCGACCACGATGATTTCCGCCTTCATCGTCTGTGCCGCAAGCGAATCAAGGCAATCCTTCAAATACTTTATGCCGTTGTAGTTAGGTATTATTACGGTTACTTCGCTCATTTTCCCCGTCTCTTGAATACCGCCTTCGGCGTGTAATATATATCAAACCTGTCCTTAAGTACAACATTCGGGAACCATTCCTTCACGGCATCCCTTCGAAGCAGCACGCAGTCGGGCGCAAATCCCCCGGAAAGCCGGTCAAGCACCGTTCTGTGAAGATATCCGGAAAATCTCTTGTTCTGTCCCGCATACCTCGGCACAAGTTCTCCGCTGGCAAGCCTGTCGAATCCGGCACTTTCCACCTTTCCGTCACGTCCTATGATCCTTCCGGTAACGGCTCCGACATTTGCCATATGCATGCACGGCAACATTTCTTCAATGAATTCGTCGCTTAACGGCACGATATTCGTCCCGAGTATCATCACGAACTCATCCTTGAACGATATCGAGGCGAAATCCCTCATCCCCTCGAGTTCTTCCGGTGGGATCGTCAGTACGTTCGCATAGAAAGGAGCATACTCTATTCCGAAGAATCCCAGATGTACCGTATCGATCACGCTGGCGCTTATTCCCGCTCTTTGGAGATGGTCCGAAACGGCTCTCCTGCCCGCCTCATAGGCATACAGCTTCGCATCGGGATTGTCCGACGTCGAACCCGGCGAGCTTCTCCAGTGATAAAGCACTTTTTTCACGTGAAGTATCTGATCCCGCCTTACTCCTTCGGTGCATCTTAATATAAAATCATGGTCCTGTGCACCGTCGTATTCGCTCCTGAATCCGCCGACGCCTTTTGCAAGATTGGCATCAGCCACGAAAAAGTGACATATATAATTGTTCGTGCACAAAAGCACGGGATCGAAATCGGGCTTGATGTTCGGATCATAGTACTGCGTCCCGTCGAAACTTACCTTATCCTCGTCGGTATATACCGCCATGATCCTCGAAATGGATTCGGCCTCGCGGTTGCTGTTTCCGGCTTCCTCCATCGCGGTCATTATATCAAACAGTGCCGTGTTCTCAAGAAGATCATCATGATCAAGAAGCGCCACGTAATCACCCGTGGCATGTGCAAGGGCCCTGTTTGTGTTTCCGGATATCCCTTCATTGGCGCTCAGTCTGACATACTTGACCTTGTCGAATATCGTGCCGAACGAATCCCGGCATATCAGGTTGTATTCCTCAAGAAACGCCCTGACTATGCTCCTCCTCGAATCGTCGGGGCTCGCGTCGGCAAGGATCAGTTCCCAGTTGCCGTATGTCTGCTCTCCGACACTGTCGAGC
>JAEEJD010000104.1 GCA_016281675.1 Lachnospiraceae bacterium | reverse complement strand
GGTCTCGAGAACCATCTTTGCACTCCCCAGAACAGCCTGGGCAGCCATCTTTATCGCCGTAGCCCTGTCAAGCCCTTCGGCAACCGCTCCGTCCGCCATAGCATCGATCAGCATGAACACATAGGCAGGCGAACTTCCCGACACGGCTACTACCGCATCCATCTGGCTCTCTTTAACCTCGAACGCTTTTCCGAATCCCTTCAGCATCTTCATAACAAGGTCGAATTCGTCATCGGTAACGTTTCCGTTCCTGCAAACACCCGTGCAGCCTTCGCCTACAAGGGCAGGTGTGTTCGGCATGAGGCGTACTATCTTGGTGGCGTTTCCAAGTTTACCGCCCAGATACTCGAGTGTTTTTCCCGGAGCTATTGAGATAACGACCTGATCCTTTTTTATTTCACCTTTGATCTCATTAAGGACGGTCTCATAAACCTGCGGCTTGACTGCCAGGATAAGGTAATCGCATCCCTTAACGACTTGTATGTTGTCCTCGCATGTGTTGATCTTAAGCGTCTCTTTGGCTTTGTCTCTTTGGGAAGACGATGCATCGGATCCGGTTATGTCCGACGGTGCGAACACTCCGGCCTTAACGATCCCTCCGATCATTGCCGTTGCCATATTTCCAAGACCTATTACTCCGAGTTTCATGAGTGCCTCCTTCTAAAACGACTGATTCACTGTACGTTATACATAAGTAATGCCGCAGCTACCGCGGCATTTAATGATTCAAGTTTTCCCTGCATCGGGATCTTCACGAGCATATCCGCCCTGCCGGATATTTCATCTGACAGGCCGTTCCCTTCGTTTCCGATAAGGAACGCGACCCTGTCACCGTACCGTGCTTTTCTGTAATCGGTTTCCCCGTTCAGGTGAGCCGCATATATCGTGACCGAATTGTCCTTCAGCATATCCGCGGCATACAAAAGATCGGATGTATATATAACCGGGATCCTGAACATCGACCCCATGGTCGAACGCGTTACTTTCGGATTGTAAACATCCGCAGTCCCTTCATCCGCTATTATCGCATCAAATCCCGCTCCCTCGGCTGTCCGGATCATCGTCCCGAGATTGCCCGGATCCTGGATCCTCTCAAGTACGAGGAGCTTTAACGGTCCGTCCTTTTTTGACGCAAGAAGTTCTTCAAGCGGGACCGTCCTCTTCCTGCATACGCACAGTATTCCCTGCGGACTCTTAGTATCGGACATTTTCTTAAATACCGCTTCCGATACGACCGTAGGGGTAACATCATAGGGGAACACGTCCCGGATCCCGCCTTCAACGATACGGTCCTCCGTAACAAAACACTCTTCCAGAAGATCCTGCGGAACCTCGGATGCTATCCGTTCCCCTTCCACAACAAAAGCCCCCTCCTCGCGGCGGGCCTTTGCGCTCTTTATGAGCAATGCCACATGTTTGATCTTCTCGTTCGATGTGCTTGTGATCATGATCAGATCGCCAGCGCTTTGCTGACGGAATACTCGTACTCCGAAATGTGTTTCTCCATCGCAAGAGCCTCATCTATGTCGAAATCGATCCATTCACCGTCTCTGAAACATACCACACGGTTACTTGCACCATCGCACAGAAGGTCGACAGCATATGCACCCATCATCGATCCGTAATATCTGTCACGGCATGTGGGAGAGCCTCCGCGCTGCATGTGTCCGAGTATCGTTGCCCTTGTCTCAAGACCTGTTGCGGCCTCGATCCTTCTTGCCATCGAAGTTGAGTGTCCGATACCTTCGGCATTGATGATTATATGATGAGTCTTGCCCTTTTTACGGTTGTTTATAATGTTGTTGATTATCTCCTGCTCTTCAAACCCGTACTTCTCCGGGATCAGGATATCTTCGGCACCGTTTGCGACGCCGCACCATAAAGCTATATATCCCGCATTTCTTCCCATTACTTCTATGATCGAACATCTCTCATGGGAAGATGATGTATCCCTTACCTTATCTATCGCCTGCATTGCGGTATTGACGGCGGTATCGAATCCGATCGTGTAATCCGTCGAGGAGATATCAAGGTCGATCGTTGCGGGAACACCGATCGTATTTATACCAAGCGCCGCAAGCTTCTGTGCGCCGCGGTATGTTCCGTCTCCGCCTATTGCAACGAGACCGTCGATACCGTGCTTCTTACAGATCTTGGCACCCTCTTTTTGTCCTTCTTCGGTCAGGAACTCTTCGCATCTTGCCGTACGAAGTATCGTTCCGCCGCGCTGTATGGAATCGGAAACATCTCGCGGAGTCATCTCATAGATTTCTTCATCAAGAAGTCCTCTGTAGCCCTTCTCGATACCCATGACCTTTTTGCCTGCCGCGATAGCTTTTCTTACAACGGCACGGATCGCCGCATTCATGCCCGGAGCATCTCCGCCGCTTGTCAGTACGCCTATTGTGCTGATCTCTTTTGCCATAACCAGTCCCCTGACCTTTCTATGTTAGTCTGACATTTTCGCTTCCGAATGCATCAGCAAATCTTGCAATCGTTTCCTCATCGGCCGTGATGCTCATGCTTTGCGGCAGCGTTTTCTTCTCTTTCGTCGAATCAATATATATTACAATTATATCCTTACCGTCGGAATCCGCAATCAAATTCTTCAGTATTTCCTCACATTCCGCGTATTTCTCTTTCGTCGCGAACCTGATCCACAATTTCTTCGGTATACTGTCAAACGGTATGATACGGCTGCAGATCACTTTTGCATCCTTCTCGTCTTCAGCGGAAACACGGCCTTCAACGAACACTTTCGAATCCTCTACGAGCCACTTTGAGTTCTTCTCATAGTCCTTCGGCCATACGATGACCTCAACCGTTCCGACAAGATCTTCTATCGTCAGAAAAGCCATGATCTCATTCTTCTTCGTATACTT
>JAEEJD010000103.1 GCA_016281675.1 Lachnospiraceae bacterium | reverse complement strand
TTCTGCTTAACAAAAATCAATTTGACTGTTGACAGAACCGGACAATGCGTTTATCCTATCAAAAAAGGAATCAACGAAACATGAGTACAGCAATGATTTTGACAACTGCATCATTCGCCTTTACTTTTACCTTTACTTCGGACCGATGTAAGGGTGATTTGTGATGCGCGGCTGATCATGAGTTGAACTTACAGGCGGTTCGGAAAACAATCCGAAGCGCCTTTTTTAATGGCTGCGCGGACGCAGATAACAGGAGGGAGAAAATCACAATGGAAAAGATCGCCTACACCGGTATAGAGGGTGCCTTTGCACACGTTGTTGCAAGAAGGCTGTTTCCGGATGCGATACATGTTTCGCACGAAAGCTTCACAAAAGCATACGAAGCAGTTGTTGCGGGAGAATGCGACCGGGCTGTTCTTCCGGTTGAGAACAGTTATGCGGGACCGGTAAAAGAAGTGGAAGGGCTTCTTGCAAGAGGCGAACTGTTCGTCAACTGCGAGTACGTGCTTCCGATAATACAGAATCTTCTCGGCGTGCGCGGCAGCAGGCTCGGTGATATCAAGACCGTTATCAGTCAGATAAAAGCGCTTGAGCAGTGCGACGGATATATAAGGGAACACGGATATAAAGTGATCGAGGCCGCAAACACCGCGATGGCCGCCAGGGAAGTTACAAGGATGCAGGACATGTCGGTCGCCGCGATAGCAAGCCTTGAGGTGGCGGCGATATACGGCCTCAAAGTACTTGATGAAAAGATAAACGAGAAGGATGACAACAAAACGAGATTTGTGGTTGTTTCAAAAGAGGAAGGAGCAAAACAATGGGCATGATGTATGAAAGGCAACTGGCGATACCGGCGGAACTTAAGGAGATGTATCCGCTTACCGCGAAAATGAACGAGACGATCCAGACGAGGAAGGCGGAACTGATATCGATATTTGAGGGAAGACGCGATCAGTTGATCCTGATAATAGGCCCGTGTTCAGCCGATAATGAAGACTCCGTAATGGACTATATCGGAAGGCTCGTGCCGGTCCAGGAAAAGGTCAAAGACAAGATATTCATCGTACCGAGGATATATACGAACAAGCCGAGAACGAACGCAGAAGGATACAAGGGAATGCTCCATCAGCCTGACCCCACGGAGAAACCGAATCTGTTCAAGGGAATCGAGGCAACAAGACACCTTCACATGAGAGCTGTTATGGAGACGGGATTTGCCTGCGCGGACGAGATGCTCTATACGGAAAACTACGGATATCTCGATGATCTTCTTTTGTATGTCGCTGTCGGTGCAAGATCGGTCGAAGACCAGCAGCACAGACTTACGTCAAGCGGCATAAGTGTTCCTGTCGGTATGAAAAATCCCACCTCCGGAGACTACCGCGTGATGATGAACGCCATCAGCGCAGCGCAAAACGGTCATACATTCATATACCGCGGATGGCAGGTACACTCCGACGGAAACAGGCATACACACGCGATCCTTCGCGGATACACCGATCAGCACGGATCCATGAAACCGAACTATCACTATGAGGATCTTGTAAGACTGTGCGATATATACGATGAGATGGACCTTCAGAATCCGGGACTCATCGTCGACACGAACCACTGCAACTCAAACAAGAATCCGTTTGAACAAAGAAGGATCATAAAAGAAGTGCTGCATTCGGCACGACATGATGAGCGCATCGCATCGATATTGAAAGGATTCATGATAGAAAGCTACATCGAAGACGGAGCACAGGAACCCGGCGGCGGATGCTACGGCAAGTCGATAACAGATCCGTGCCTTGGCTGGGAAAAAACCGAAAGGCTCATCTACGAGATCGCCGAATCTTTGTGATCGCCGAGAATGCGGATCTTTCCGAATATCATCGGATAGAGGGCGAACAGAATGAACACGACGATCATGTATCTGGCCGCGCGTACAAGATGAGCGGACATGATGTCGCTTTCCAGAAACTCCTTTGAGAAAGGAAGCTTTAAAAGCGTGTTGAAAAGGTAATAGAACGCAAAACCTCCGATAACGCGAAGAGCGCATATAGCGGGCTTCGCGGTCTCTTCGAACTTTACGAACTTTTCTTCAAAAGGGATGGACAGGAAAAATCCCGCCATGAGTCCGAGACCGGTGAAATAGTCATCGGTCCTGCAATAGAAGAGCCCGAGGGATGAGATCAGAAAAACGATGAGGCGAAAGCGATTTTCGTTCTTCACGCGCGCCTGGATCATCGGAAGAAAAATGACGATGAGCGTGCCGAGAAACCATCCTGTAATAACATCCGTAGGATAGTGTACTCCGAGCATTACGCGTGAGATCCCTACAAGAAAAGGAAGTGCAAACGCCATTATCCGAAATAACGGTTTGTTCCATGTGCGCCAGAGGCTTCCGTACATAACGGTAGAGTTGAGCGAGTGGGCACTCGGGAACGAGTATCCCTGAAACGTTATATCGTATATGTCCGCCTTGCTGTTTACGGGCTTCATGCAGTCGATCGCCTCGTGATCGAAATAAGGTCTTCTTCTGAGAACGATGTTCTTGATCATGGGATTGAGTATGATACCGACGATAACGCTTGTCCCTATGATTTTCGCGGAGCGCTTGTCGAAACACCAATATATGAGCCCGAAGACGAGCACGAGGATCAGTTCCTCGCCGAAATATGAAAAAAAGGTTGCAAGGGTCTTACCGACGGATCCGGTGTTTACCTGAAGCATTGTCATGATCCGGACTTCCCATTCAAAATAAAGTGTTCTTCCATCCATTTCTATGTGTTGATCTCCTTAGGATATAGTTGCTCTGATATGTTCGATGAAGCGGTCGGCGACCGGAGACATCGGATGATTGTCAGGATAAATGAGGACGTAGGCGGCCTTGTGAACGGGCTTTACGATCTCACGGATCAGCACCTTTTCATCATTTATAAGATCACCCGCGGCGGCGGGATATATTGCGACACCGACGTTCTTTTCACAAAGTTCGTAGGCGATCGTTGCGTTGGAGATCCTGGCCTTTACCTTCGGCGTGATCGAGAGGGGTGCGAACCAGTCGCTGATCTCCTGAAGTCTCGAGCCTCGCGACGGTATGATCAGATCGTGATCGGCAAGGTCGGCAAGCGGAAGGGTCTTGCCTTTTTTTACGGCGAGCGGATGATCTACGGAGAACATCGCGATCCACGGCTCGTTGTAAACAGGCACGCTGTGAAGTCCCTGCGGATCGAAAGGTTCCATGATTATTGCAAGATCAGCCAGTCCGTTTCTGACTCTTTGC
>JAEEJD010000102.1 GCA_016281675.1 Lachnospiraceae bacterium | reverse complement strand
TGTAGGTGTCGTTGCATCCGGATTGTCGTCATCCTGCGTATTTGCGGCCACCATCCTCGGTGTGATCGTCAGTGCAGCGACCTTGTCCTTCGAGAAGAGTGACGTTGCCGCATCTGCGAGATCCTCGAGTGCGCCGAACAGTCTGCTGCCAAGCGACGCTACAACTTCCGTCTTGGACAGATCCACGGTAGCCTCTTCGTACGTCTCTCCGTTCTCTTCCCTGCTCGACTCAACGAACTCAACCGTATCTTTAAGAGCGGGACCGGTCTCAACATCCGCAGCCTTATTGCCGTTATCCTCGGCGGCCGCATTGACCTCGCTCTCCTTCTTGATCTCGTCCTTTATGTTCGCGATAACTTTATATTCGACTTTTGCCTTGACGCTGACCGTCTGTCCGACCGTCGGATATACATATCCCGAAAGCGAATCTGTATCGTTTATCGAAACGGAATAATCCCCGGCCGTCATGCCCGTGAGGTGGATTATACCGTCCTCATCATCATCTTCGTAGTCACTCTCGTTATTCTTGCTGTCGGTGACCTTTATCCCCCACTTAACACCCTTGACGAGTGTATCTTCCTCATCGACAAGTTTGACCTTCAGGTCCTTCTCCACACTCGTGAGTACAAGCGAGAGCATCTTGCCCGAAACTTCTCCGGGTTCTCCTGCGGCTTCCTCCATCTGAACGTCTTCCGTTTCGAATGTGTCGCCGCTGTATGCGATCATCGAAGCATCATCCGTGAATGTCGGAAGTCCCGCCATAGCACTTTTAAGATTCTGCTCTCCGAGATACTCGGCATATACCGTCGTTGTCATGACGGAAGTAACAAGGATCACGACAGCCATGGCAACACTGATCCACTGTACTGCGGACATGTTCTTCATCCTGTCGATGAAGGTCTCCTCGCTCTGCTTCTTCTCGATCGCCTCATCGGTTACCGCAGCCTCGGGAACACTGTCGTATCTCCAGTTCGCGGATTTCTTGCGAAATTCTGAAGGGCCGTCCTTCTTTGTCGGAAGAATGCCCATTTTCCTGTATTTATCAAGACCTTTGGCATGTCTGAACGAATCGTTCGGCTGTGCTACGGCAGCATGCTTTCTTCCCTTTTTCTTTGAGACGGGTGCTGCATGCTCGGGCTTGGATTTGCTGGCGGATTTGCGTTTTTTCTTTAATTCTTCGCTTCTGATGATGATCTTCTCATCAACAGATCTACGTATTGCCTGTTCAGGATCATCCGACACGGGTGCGGCACTTTTCTTTTTCTTCTTTACCGGTTTCTTGTCGAACGCATAGAACGAATCCACGGCCGCTCTGACACCGTCCATGTCCGAAGTATCGACCTTAAGATCCTCCGATGCTATCTGGGATATCGTCTCATTCACGATACTGCTCGATTCGTTCTCAAGCTTCTCGGATAATTCGACCCAGTTGAGCTCGTTCCTCTCTTCGGCCATTCTGCCGTCGTAATTCTTTTTCTTCATGTTGTACCCCTTATCTTTGCTGACCTGTCTCCCCCTCCGGCTCCCTCTTCCGGAAAAGGATATCTTATAATCCGTTTGCCACGTCTATCAGATATTTCCCGTAATCTGTCTTAAGAAGCGGCTCGGCAAGTTTTTCCAACTGCTCTTTGTCTATGAAGTTCCTTCTGTATGCTATCTCCTCTATGCAGGAAATATACATTCCCTGACGTTTCTGGAACGCCCTTACGAAATCGGCCGCATCAAGCAGCATTTCGTGATTGCCTGTATCAAGCCACGCAAACCCTCTTCCGAGTGTTTCTACATAGAGATCTCCTCTTTCAAGGTATGCGTTGTTGACCGACGTTATCTCTATCTCGCCTCTTGCTGACGGCTTAACGTTCTTAGCTATCTCAACAACATCATTGTCGTAGAAATACAGTCCCGGAACCGCGTAATTCGACTTCGGATGTTCGGGCTTCTCCTCGATGGAGATCGCTTTTCCGTTCTCATCGAATTCAACGACTCCGTACTCCTTCGGATCCCTTACATAATAACCGAATATCGTGGCACCGCTCGTTCTTGCCGCAGCGCTTCTAAGCACTTTCGAAAAGCTCTGGCCGTAGAATATGTTATCGCCGAGTATGAGTGCAACCGAATCGTCGCCGATGAATTTCTCGCCGATGATGAACGCATCCGCAAGTCCTCTCGGGCTCTCCTGAACCGCATATGACATGCGAAGCCCCAACTGGCTTCCGTCACCGAACAGTTCCTCAAATGTCGGCAGATCCCTCGGTGTTGATATTATGAGTATGTCCCTTATATCGGCAAGCATCAGTATCGACAAAGGATAGTAGATCATCGGTTTGTCGTATACCGGCATCATCTGCTTGGACATTGCCTTTGTCAGGGGATACAGCCTTGTTCCGGATCCTCCGGCCAGGATGATACCTTTCATTTATACATTTCCTCGTAATATTTCTGATAATCTCCGCTCGTAACGCTAGCCATCCAATCAGTATGCTCGAAGTACCAGCGGATCGTAAGCTTGATCCCTTCCGCAAACATCGTATCCGGCTCCCAGCCTATCTCGGCCTTGATCTTATCCGGAGCGATCGCATATCTTCTGTCGTGGCCCTTTCTGTCTTCAACGTATGTGATCAGATCATAGTTGATGTGCTTCTGTCGCTCGTCATCCGCAGGAAGCATTTCCTTGATCGTATCTATTATGATCTTGACTATCTCTATGTTCTGTTTCTCATTGTGTCCGCCGACATTGTACTTCTCGCCGATGCGACCTTTCTCGAGAACCATGTCGATAGCCTTCGCATGATCCATAACATACAGCCAGTCACGGACGTTCTTACCGTCTCCGTATACCGGAAGCTTCTTGCCCGACAGCACGTTGTTGATTATGAGCGGGATCAGCTTCTCGGGGAACTGATAAGGTCCGTAGTTGTTGCTGCAGTTCGTTATGACCGCAGGGAAATGATATGTGTCGACATATGCCTTTACCATAAAGTCCGACGAAGCCTTGCTGGCAGAATACGGACTGTGCGGATCGTAAGGCGTTGTCTCATAGAAGTATGTTCCCTCTTTTTCGAGCGAACCGTACACCTCGTCGGTCGATACATGAAGGAATCTCTTACCCTCTTTAAAGCCTTCGCCGTCAGCCCAAGCGTTCTTGGCGCAGTTAAGCATATTGAGCGTTCCGATAACGTTGGTCTTCGCGAACACTTCGGGATCGCGGATACTCCTGTCAACGTGGGACTCCGCCGCAAAGTGAACGACATAGTCTACGTCGTTATCGGCAAACACTTTTGATATCGCTTCCGTATCACAGATATCGGCTTTGACGAAACTGTAATTCGGATTACCCTCAAGATCTGACAGATTCTCCAGATTGCCCGCATAAGTGAGCACATCCACATTTATTACTTTGGCATCATTGCCGTGTTTTTCAAATACATAATGGATGAAGTTTGAACCGATGAAACCGGCTCCACCCGTCACCAAATAAGTTTTCATAACATTCTTTCCCTAATCTACACCACAATATCACATAATCACTTCAGATAATAACATAAACGTCCTCGGAATACAACCTTGCGCAGACGTTTATGTTAACATAATATGGCTTTACGTTTTCCCTTGTCGCTTCGGCGTGTATCATCGCACGATACTTTTAAGGTATCATTGACCCCTTGTTATATGTATTTTACCATAGCCGGTCCCGGGTGTAACATAAGATCAGAAAGAGGGACAACCCCTCGCCGGGGCGGCATCCAGCAGCAAGCTGCAGGATATCCCTCAGAGCAGGCGGGCACACAAGATAAGGAGGCGGTAATCATGTTAAAGAAATTAATGGAATTCATCGAAGAGTATTATGCAGAGTTTTCACACTCGGAGAAATGGTGATAAGGAAACATCGCTGCAATGATTTTCCCTATAACAAAAGGAGGGCATCCACTGCCCTCCTTGCTTTTTTATTTCGGATATTGATCACTTCTGCGGACGTTCAAGCTTCTGCAGCGTACCCGCGCAGGCGTCGCACAGATTTCCGTCCCGGTCGTACACGGGATGTACCATGATCTCTATCGTATCTTTTTCCGGCACAGTCCCGATACCGCCAAAATACGCGTCATAATCCTCTGCCGATCCGAACAGTTTCGGATTTCCTTCGCAGCGTTTTTTGATCGATGCGTTAAGCATCGTTTTATAAAGGCGCATCAGCGGATTCCCGCCCCTATACATGTTCCTTCCGAGCCGAACGCTTGTGACGGGATAGTCGCGGATCACCTTCTTAAGCGGCGACCAGATCGAGGGATCGGTATGGACATGATGATGCGAATCGATATGCCAAAGCGTTCCCCCCAGCTTTGCGTACTTTTCAAACTGCGCCCTGATCTCGGCTTCGACTCTCCTGCGGGTCTTTGTCGGAAGATAAAATCTCGTCTTGAGATTTCTCGCAAAATCCGCCGTAAACTCTCCTTCGGAATTACACATCACGGGTTCTTTTGCCATATCGTCGGTAAGCGGTCTTCCGGATGTGAGATTAACGTGAAGTCCTACCCTGTCGGCAAAGCCGTTCTCTCTGGCAAGCCTCATGGCCTCATCCGCAAACGGCATATTGACCATCAGCGTGGTCCTGTCTATGAGCCCCTTTTTGAACGCTTCACAGATCGCTGCGTTCACACTCTCATTAAGCCCGAAATCATCTGCGTTTATCACAGGCGCCAATATCTGTACCCCGCTTCCGTAACCTCGGCGTTATTTAGTATACCCTTAATATCGATTATGACCTTTTCGTCATTGTTGCCGCTCTTAAAGAACGAATCCCACTCTTTTAACGATCTGTTCTTATATCCTTCATGTGCAACGGCCAGAACTATGCAGTCGGCATCATATGCATTCTTCTCGTTGTCGAGGCTGTATCCGTACGAACGCTTAACCTCATTCGGGTCGGCCCATGTATCGACGAGCATCGGCTTCATCTTGTACTGCTCAAGGTATCTTAAGATCTCCATGATCTTGGAATTACGCACATCCGGACAGTTCTCCTTGAAAGTCGCTCCGAAGAACACTATCTTCGCATCCCTGACCTTTTTGCCGGCAAGTACCAGGTGCTTTACTATCTGCTCTCCGACATACTCGGGCATATCGTCGTTGATCTGACGTCCCGCGGATATGATCCTTGAATGATATCCGAGACGCTCCGCTTCATATACAAAATAATACGGATCCACACCTATACAGTGTCCGCCGACAAGACCCGGGCGGAAACCGAGAGCGTTCCACTTCGTGTTCATCGCGTCAATGACTTCGTTCGTATCGATACCCATCTTGTCAAATGCCATCGCGAGCTCATTGATGAATGCGATATTGATATCTCTCTGTGAGTTCTCTACAACCTTTGCGGCCTCGGCAACCTTGATGCAGCTTGCCCTGTGAACTCCCGCCTCTATAACAAGTTCGTAAACGTTCGCAACTTCCTCGAGCGTTTCCGCATCCATTCCCGACACGATCTTCTTGATGTTCTCAAGACGGTGAACCTTGTCACCGGGGTTGATCCTCTCGGGTGAGTAACCTATCTTGAAATCGACACCGCATTTAAGTCCCGATTCCCTCTCGAGGATCGGTACGCAAATATCTTCCGTAACACCGGGATAAACCGTCGATTCATATACGACGATCGATCCTTTTGTAAGGTTTCTTCCGAGTATCTCACTTGCCGATTCCACCGGATACAGATCGGGCGTCTTGTCCTGATTGATAGGGGTCGGAACCGCAACGATATGAAACTTCGCGCTCTTAAGATCTTCCGCGTTTGATGTGAACTCCACGGTTGATTTTGCGATAGCCTCGTCCCCGACTTCCTTCGTCGCATCCTTACCCGCTTTATACGCGGCAATCTTCTCCGCGTTAAGGTCAAATCCGACGACCTTTACCTTTTTGGCAAACGCCACGGCGATCGGCATTCCGACGTAACCGAGTCCGACAAGCGCGATCTTCTCTTTTCCGTTTTTGATGTCTTCATAAAGGCTCATGAACTATATCTCCTTTTTCTTTCCCCTGAAACTTTTTATCGTATCGATCAGATAGCCCCAAAGAGCCGCGACCGTTTTGTTGTTCAGTATGAACAGTCCGATGATAAGTATAACACCTATCGCAATATTCATCCATTCGTTATCGGTAAAAGTCGCATATGCGGCATACGCAATATAAACCACCACGGACAGCGCGAAACGCCTGTGATCGTATGCGACGGGATAGCACTTTCCCGCAAAGTATGTTCCGATCGCAAAATAAACGATATACGTAAACGCCGTTGCTATCGCCGCTCCGACTCCGTAAAGGCGCGGAACGAGGAACAGATTTCCGGCAAGGTTACATATGATCGCAACGATCGAAGCATAGTTGAAATATTTCGGTTTCTTCGTAAACTTAATTCCCTGGCCGGTCATCTCAAACAGTATGGAAAGCACCGGCATAAGGGCCAGGAACGGGATGATCTTTACCGCGCCCCTGTATTTGCTTCCGAGTATCAAAACGATTATGCTTCGAAACGCGGTGATACCGAACGCCGCAAACATACAAAGGAACTGAACCTTCCGGAACATGTCGGCAAAGAAAGGCTTTGCAACCGACTCATCCTCCTGCTCATACTTCTTCATCGCTATCGGCGACCAGAACGCAACATACGTGATCTTGAGCGTCAGCAGGATCGACATGATCTGCATCGCCGAAGAATACACTCCCGTCTCGGAAAAATCATTCAGGAAACGTATCGACCACTTGTCCATCGATGACAGGAGCCACTCCATAAGGAGCATGGGCACAAACGGAACGCCGTATCTGAGAAGTTCTTTCTCGGTAAGTTCGTGTGGCTTTGCCTCATACCCTCTTCCTTTTACGGCAAACCTGATAAGAAGAAAGACCGTCACGATAATGAGCGGGAGAGTCATCTCATACAGACCGACTCTGAAGTCGTCGCCGAGTATCAATGCGAAGATGACGATGAACGTTATGTTCAGCACCTTAGTCAGTATGTTGAGGTTGGAATAAAGCTTTCCTTTTTGCTCCATCCTGATGTTCAGGAACAGGAATCTCTCGAATACCGAAGTCACCGTATAAGCAATGACAAGAAGTGTCACGTCAAGTCCGTCCCTCTCGAAGAGGATGTTGTTGAAGAAATGCGAGAACGCAAAATAGACGACGGACAGTATGCATATGAGGATCAGCGGTGCGCGAAGGCACGACGAGAACAGTTTTCTCGTATCAACCTTCTCACTGTAGAAATACCGTATGTACGACTGGTCGAGTCCGAGTATCGCACAGATGTAGATTATCGATACCGCAGACAAAAACAGCGATGTCCTGCCGTATTCATCGGTCGACAGAAGTCTCGTGATGAGCGGAAGTGATATGAATCCAAGCAGCAGAACCACAAAGTTTCCGTAGAAGAACTCTATGAAACTGGCCAGAACATTTGTCTGTTTATCCGAGGATTGATTCATATATCTTTATATGTCCTTCAACGTTTTTATCGATCGTATAGTTATCTTTGTAACGGGCATAGAACATTTCCCGTTCGGCTTTCTCCTCATCGGGATGAGCGATCAGATATTTCATCCTGGATGTGAGTTTTTCAAGGTCGTTGATATCGTAAAGATCGTCTTCGTTAGCCACAACTTCGGGAAGTCCTCCGACCGCCGTAGACAAAACGATACACTTCCTGCTCATGGCCTCGACCGCCGCTTTTCCGAACGATTCGAAACAGCTCGTCATAACAAAATGGTCTACAAGATAATAGTAATCCGCTATCTCCTTTTGGGACAGATCCTGCATATAGATAAGATTGTCCTCACCTATCGACGATATTATCCCGTTTTTGATCGATGAAGCGATCTCATCGTCCCTGTTCTCATAAACGGACAGTACAAGTGCAACCTTGAAGTTGATCCCGGCTTCCTTTATCGCGGCAACGACCGAGGGCACCCTGCCCCAGTCCTTTTCTTCGGATATCCTTCCCGCAAACCCGACAACGAGAGTATCATCGGGTATTTTGTATTTGGCGCGTGCTTTTGCTCTTCCATCGGGATCGTAATCCGAAAAGGCATTGCTTATCGTATTCGGAACCGTCTTAATCGGACAGCTTATACTGTCCCTCCACAGATCGGCATTAAACTTCGTCGTCGTGATCATACACCGGGCGCGTTTCATCGTCTCTTTTATACAGAAGAGCGAATGCTTTCTGTATCCGAACCGGAGTCCCCTGTCGGTATATATGAACGGGATATTTCCGAAGTGCCCCGGCACACGAAGCGCTCCGAACGTTATGATCGATTCGGACATCATCACATGGATCAGGTCCGGGGACACTTCCTTTATTATCCTTTTAAAGTGCCCGATCCTGGCGAGGAAATTCGATATCCTCCTCATCTTCGACAGTTCCCTGTTCTCATCCGAAGGATACGTTATCACCCGATAGGTGTAATCGGAAGGATCCGTCGACAGAAGGTTCGGACATGCAACAACGGGCTCGAACTTATCGTGCGCCGCAAGACCTTCGCAAAGGGTCTTCGTCGACTCCTGTCCTCCGCCGGGAAGATCTATCGGATATTCCATCAGATATAGGATTGTCTTCTTATCCGCGCTCATAGATCAGTCCCTGTACCAGTCATCTTTAAGAATCGGCGCCTTCGAGCAAGGTCCGTCCGTAAACGGTGTCTCCTCTCCCGCAACCAGCGCCTCATAAAGTTTTATCACACGCTCCGCCGCTGTCTCGGGATTCCACGTATCGCGCATCTGCTCATATGCACTCTTCCCGAGATCATGACGCAGCTTCTCGTCCTTTAAGAGCATCTCAAGTTTATCCGCCAGGCTGTTGACGCTTCCCGACCTGTATACAAGTCCCGTCAGAGATTCCTTTACAAGCCACGGCGTTGCTCCGCACATATGACTTGATACGACCGCACATCCTGCGTTAAGCGCTTCATATATAACGGAACCCCATCCTTCAAGATGATTGCTCGTGCACACATATATCTGCGCGCGGGACATTCGCTCTCTTGCCTCATCGGGCGTAAGGAATCCCTCGAACGTTATGCGATCCGTCATTCCAAGCTTTTCGGAAAGCTTCATAAGGCCTTCCTTCTCCTTACCGTCACCGATAAGCTTAACGCGAAAATCATATCCCCTGTCTCTGAGTACGGCTGCCGCCTTTATCAGGAGATCGGCGCGCTTGAGTCTTACCATGCGGCCTTCCCACAGGATCGTAACCGCACCGGCCTCTTTTGCAATATCGCATTTTGTTTTATAAAGTTCTTCAAAATCATACGGTATATGTTTCGGAAAATAAGCGAACTTGTAGCACCTTCCCGGATAACTGTCGAACATCTTCTTATAATCCCACGAAGTATAAGCGCTTGCTCCGAGGATATGTATGTTCTTGTCCCTGTTCCTGACATGAAGATGCAGATATTTCTTCGTAAGACGGGGAATAAAGAACTTGATAAAACCTTCCTTAAGCGGTCTTTCCGAATATCTGAAGATGATCCTGTCATCGGAGAGTCTCGGCTCTATGTAATATTCCGGTGCCGTCCCCATGATCACAAGATCGGAGGATATCGCAAGCTTTTTTGCGCGCTCTTCGTTTTCGGCACTCTCGTATGTTTTAAGTACGTATGAAGGGCATTCTTCACCCCATCCCATGCCGGAACGGAAGCTTTCCATCGGCATCGTCTCAACAAAAACAAAGCCCTCACCGAGCAACGCGAAGAATGCATCGCAAAGGGCCTTCTGATGATGATTGAAGTAATTCGAAAAAAAAGTCAGTGTCTTCATTTATCCGATTATAAGCTTTCCGGCTTCAACGAGCAGGCATTCGAAAAGATAGAGCCTGCTGTAACCGTTTCGCCTGTATATACCGTATTTGACCTTAATGCTGGAAAGTGCCGCCGCGATCGACCTTCTGTGGCTCATACCGTTCATCCTGAAGTTCGCGATCACGCGGTTTACTACCTTAACCCTCGCGCCGTCACGCTTAAGGCGCAGTATCAGATCATAGTCATCATGTATCGTATCCGTCCGGTAGCTGTATCTGTTGTATGTGTCCTTCGCTATGAATGTCGTCGGATGATTCCAGTCACGACTCGTCGCATATTTGCGGTTTCGCGAGTGTTTGACAAAGCTCCTGCCATCGGGAAGCACCATACGTATGTCCGCATAGAAAAGATCGAACGGCTCTTCGGCATACGCGTTTGCCACCGTCTCAAGCGCATCGCTCTCGTACCAGTCATCGCTGTTTATTATCCCGACAATATCTCCCGAAGCGAGCTTCGTGCCTTTGTTCATGGCATCGTAAATGCCGTTATCCGGCTCACTTACAACTATGAGCTTTATCCCCTTTTCAAGAAACGTGCTCCTGTGATTTTCGACTAAGGATAACGTACCGTCCGTCGAGCCTCCGTCCACGATGATGTATTCATACGGAGCGTATGTCTGCCCGATCACCGACTTTATCGTATCCTCAAAGGTCGCCTCGGAATTGAACGTTACCGTTATAACGGATATTTTCAGATCGCTTCCGTTCATGATCACGCATCCCCGTTTTTGTCGTCGGCATCAAAAGCCTTCGTCGAATCCTCAGCCTTGAACAGGACGAATATCGTCTGGAACAGAAGCTGAATGTCGCGGATAAGGCTGTAGTTTTCTATATACATCAGATCAAGCATAAGCTTGTCACGTGAATTCGTGTTGTACTTGCCGTATATCTGTGCCAGTCCCGTAAGGCCTGCCTTCATTCGAAGTCTGTAACGGAATTCCGGAAGATCCTTCTCGTAATCCTCGACATTTTCAAGCATCTCGGGGCGGGGTCCCACAAGGCTCATGTCGCCTTTTAAGATATTTACGAGCTGCGGAAGTTCATCGATCCTGTATTTGCGAAGTACCCTTCCGACCTTTGTGATACGCTCGTCACCCTCTGTCGAGGAAAAGTTCTCGACGTTCTCGCGCATGGTCCTGAATTTGATGATCTCAAACACCCTTCCGTGAACGGTTGCCCTCTTCTGTCTGAAGAACACTTTTCCGCCGTCGTTCTTCTTGATGCATATCGCGGATACTATCAGTATCGGACTCGTAACGATGAGCGCCAGAAGACTTATGAACGTGTCCATGAACCTCTTGACGAGTCTCTCTTCGAACGTGATCATATGGTATCTCGTCGAGAACAGCGAAATGTCATCCATGATGACCTGCCTCGAGTTCTGCTCGAGGATGTCGGCGATATGCGGATTGAAATATATGTTCTTGAGATTCTGGTAGCAGAAATCTATGATCGATGTCCTGTCTTTGACCGGAAGTTCGTACAGCACTATTGTGTCGCACCCGACCATTTTTGCCTCAAGGTCATCATCTTCATAAGACACTATGCCGCAGACCTCGTAGCGCTTCTCAAACGATGCGAACGCATCCGCGACCCTCTTTGCCTCATGCGTATCACCCGTAACGATCAGGCAGCGCTCCTTCGGATGTATCCAGAAGTAGAACTTCTCGCCCGCAAACGACATCAGCATGATAATGAGTATCTGTATTCCGAACACAAGGAAGAGAATACCTATGTTCTCGAGCCTGAACGTCGTGTTGTTGGCTTCGTTAGTTTTCATGATGGACAGTTCCAGATATGTCACAAGATCCGTGAAAATGAGCGTTATCGATACCGAAAGCGCAACCTGTCCCCATTTCCTCCTTCCGGCGTCGTACCTGCCGTAGATGAACGTAAGAAGGATCAGCATTATCACGAATGTCGAGAGCGTTACAGCCGCCGTTCTCGAGAGTTTGATGATCTCGGGATTATCGATCGAGAACATCAAAAAGAACGTCGCAAGGCATGCGGCGTACATGACGGTCTCTATCAGAAACACTATGGAATGTTGAAATTTGGTGCAAAAATCATGTAATTTCATTTACATTCCCTCATAAACTTCACGGATATATTCCTCAAATCTCACATCTTTGTCATAGAGCATCGCATGCCTTACGCAGTCTTCCTTCGTATATGCAATGCCTTTTTGCGAGATGATCGTATCTATCGCAGCCACAACTCCCTGTACCGAATTGCGCTCCACGGAAATGCCGCACGAATCGTCAATCGATTCCGCACTTCCTCCCGATCTGTAAGTGATCACAGGAGTACCGCACGCGAGCGCTTCGATATTGGTCGTCGGGAACGTATCTTCAAGCGTTAAATTGACGTATATGTCAGCCATGGAATAAAGTGCCGCAAGCTCTTCGGTGCTGTCCGTATGTCCGATACCGATTATCGATTCGGGAAGCGACGAGAGTTGCTCGTCATTAAGGCCGACAAGCACTATAACGCATCTCTCGCTGATGAGCTTGGAAAGATTGACGAACTGCATCAGTCCCTTTCTCTCGCGCCACGGATTGGCGACTCCGAGAAGAACGTTCTTGTTACGAAGGTTCAGGCTGTTTCTGAGTCTGAATACAAGATTGTCATCCGTCCTCTCTTCGGCTATCGGATGGAACACCGACGTATCGATCCCCGTAGGGACGACTACCGTATGGTATTCCCCCATGAACGACTGTTCCACACGGCTTTTGAGCCACTGTGACGGCGTCACGAGTGTGATATCTTCAAATCCCGTGAACAGTTCCTTTTTGTCGGCATAGTTTCTCTGCGAGTTGTCCTTTCCGACGGACTTCGGATACTCGGCGAGCTGCTCGCACGAATAGCATCCCGTAGTCCATTTCATGCATCCTATATATTCAAAATGGGAGCAGTGTCCCGTAAACGTCCAACAGTCATGCAGTGTCCAGATGATCCTGATATCGGTTTTTTTCAGGTATTCAAAAAGAACACGGATATTCAGGTAATATCCATGAACGTTATGAAGGTGGATTATATCCGGTTTGAATTCCTCGATCACATTTATGAACCCGACCGTTGCACGTTTCGAATAGAACCCGTGCCGATCCGTTATCCTCGACAGTCCGCCGTGGATATATACATCGAGATCCTGGCCGATCCTGTATCCGTTCATATACTCGGGATGACTGTCCCTTCCGTAGGCCACCATGCACTCGTATCCGTTTGCGGTAAGAGTATTGTAGAGCCCTTCGACAAGCCTTCCGACGGAGCCTGTACCGACTACCGTATTAACGAGCATGACCCTTCTGTTTTCAAGGTGGTTGAGGCTTCTTACCACCCTCTTTGCTTCCTTCGTGTACAGAAGATCGGGCTCCGGTTCGGACAGGTCCTGACCGATATAGGAATTCTCTATGTTATTGTCAAGCGAGATCACCGAGATGTCATTCTGCGCCATGATCATTTCCTGGCGTTCCCGCTCCAGTCGCTCCTGCTCGAGGCGTCTTGCTTCGGCAAGAGGATCGGTAATGTGTTTTCTTCTCATATATCTCTAGTTGTCGGTGTTCTCGTCCGTATCGTCGAGTATCAGTCTGATGACTCTCTCGTGCCCTTTTGAGAAATCCTTCTGAAGCTGGAGTCTTCTCATTTCTCTTCTCACATTCGGAGTGGACAGAAGCCATTCTATCGTCGACACAACAGTCTCGTCATCGGTCTCGTTTCCGATACCGAGGTTTATGAATCCGTTCTGTATGCCCGCGAAAACGTGCATCGCTTCACGGTCATTCTGTGCCAGTACTATAGCCGGAACTCCCATGCTCGCAAGCTCGTACACTGTACGTCCCTGACTCGTTATCGCAAGGTCCATCTTGCCCATATATGAGCTGACCCTTTTGACATCCTTGTGAACGAACACTCTGTCTTCCTCGCTCGTCGCTATCCTGTCGGCATAAGGGTATGCGAACCCGAGAAGGAAGTGGAAGTTGATATCGGGATTGGTCTTGTGAAGACGTTTGCATATCTTGTAAAGTCTTCCCGTCAGATCCGACGGATCAGCTCCTCCGAAGATCACGAGAACATTCTCGGCCTTCTCGGAGAATTCCTTGGGTCTCTCTTCCAAAAACTCGTCCCTGATGCAGAAATATTTACTTCCGTAATATTCGTTGTGAAGCTTGTCGCCCTTCTCATACAGGGCGTTTATTACGGCATCCGCGTACTTGGCTCCGGGACCTACGTCCTCGAAGTTAATGACGCGCTTTGCGTATTTAGTCACCATCAGCATATATTCGCTTGATGTATCGAGTATATCGTTAATAAGGATATCAGGCTTCTCTTCGGCTAGCACCTTCTCAAAATGCGCCTCATCCCTGACCTTGATCACATTGAAGTTCGATTCCGTTATCTTCTCTATCCCGATGTCGGAATCTTCGGATGCCGCAAATACCACCTCATGGCCGGTAAGTTTGTAAGCAAGTGTAAGACATCTGTACACGTGCCCCATTCCGACCGATCTCTTTCCGACGGTACGGAACATGATCTTCTTGCGGCGAAGTATATTCTCACAGAGAACCCAGTCCGAGTATGTGTCTATATCAACCGCCTCGTCCTCGGCTATCTCGAATATGCTGACCTTCTTACCTATACGTCCTTCTGCGCTCACGCACTCTCTTCTCGTGATAAGGAATCCGCCGGTCTCCAGGTAGTTTGGCGGAAGCTCCTGCGAATTGAGACGCTTCTCATAGTTCTTGACGTATTCGCCCTTTTCGTTCACGCCCCATGACAGATGAGGTTTGTTGGTGGCAGAAAGAACAGTGTCGAAGTCGTGATTTTCGAAGTATTCGATCGCATCCCTGATCGTGGTGGATCTGAGCGTCGGGCTCGTTGCCTGCATCGTGATAACGATGTCGTATCTGATGCCCTTCTTCTCCTCCATGTAGCTGACCGCATGGAAGATAACGGGATCGAGCGTAACGGAATCGGTTGCAAGTTCCGCGGGTCTCGCTATGACCTCAACTCCGCGCTTTTGCACGATACCGCCGAGTTCCTCGTCGTCCGTCGATACGGCAACGTCAACATCCATGTGCATCGTTTCCCTGAGAGCCTTCGCATTATCGATGGAATAAGCTATCAGCGGCTGTCCGCACATGATCCTGACGTTTTTTCTCGGTATTCTCTTGGACCCGCCTCTTGCGGGTATGACTATGAGCGTTTTCATCGATCTTTACCCAAAAACCGCTTTTTTACATAATTTGCTAGCGTAATTATATCACGTCTGTTTATAATTGCAAAAACGGCAAATATCGCAACAGCAAGGATATACCTTATTATCACGTCACGGATCGAATCACCGTACAGGTTCAGGAATAACATCCCCGTACCCATCATCACGATCATCGCAATGAACATGTATGCGTCATCATAGACCTTCTCGCGAAGAACGAACCTGACCATAACAAAATGCATGACCATAAGAACGAGATAGCTCGCAAGTGTCGTATATGCGGCAGCTAAATAGCCGTACCGCGGTATGAACAGTGCGTTCAATATATAGTTGATACCGGCCGCGGCACACGATCCTACGGCTATGATCGGCGTCTTCTTTAAGAATATCTCCACGTTGACGTAGTTCGTATAGAAATACTGTGCCAGTGTTCCGAGCACTATCGGCGGTACAACAAACTTAGCTGTCCAGTACGTGTTGTTTGATATCGAAAGCAGCATCAGCGCTTCCGGAGCCGCAACAATGAATGCGAACGACAGGAAACACCCGAGCATAACGAGCTTCTTCTGAATTCCTCTTATCTTCTCCCGTCCGCCCGCAAAAAGCGTTTCATTAAACCACGGCAGCCATGCCTGTCCTATCGCGTTAGTAAATATCATCAAGAGCGTAGCAAAAGAATATCCGAATATGTACAATCCCGAATCCGCATCGCCGACAATATCCTTGATCATTATCCTGTCCATCTGCGCCAGCAGTATGAGCGCGAGTGCATGCGGGATCATCGGCAGTCCGATCTTGAGCGCGTACGTCCAGTACTCTCTGTTGTAGAACACCTTTCCCTGCACTATAAAGCGGATGTAGAACACTATACCCATTATCGCCGTCGGGATTATGACACCGAGTATCTTTCCGATGTATCTTGCATCCGAGAATACGAGCATCAGCGTGATCGACAGAGCCACCTGACCGACGCACGTTATGACAGAGATCAGAATATTCTCTTTATACCGGTATTCGTACCTGCATTTCTGCATCATGTATTCCACGGACGGGGATACGCACAGGTATGCGAACAGACCCACGGCGAGCGGGACCTCATAGTGGATCCACCCCGCAAGGGCTTCTCTGAATATGAACGCAAAAACGAGAAGTATGAGTCCGAACGAACTCGAAAGTCCCTGAAGCGCGGACATATACTCATCGAACCTGTCGGCAAAATCAAGCTTTGCCCGTCCGATCGAATATACGACGCACAGACATGCAAAAACGTTAAAAACGTCTATCCATGAATTGTATGTATTGGCCCGGCCGTAATCGGCCGTGGTCAGCATTCCGGTATATATAGGGGTTGTAATGATGGCAACGGCTCTTATCGATACATTGGCTATCGTGTACCACACACCCGACTTTACGACCTTATTGCCTTCCGATGCTGCATTATCCATTAACGAACATATTCTCCTGTAAGATCGTATCGTCCTCGATATCGACTGCGGCAACGCATCCGGCTATTTTCTCCATACGTTCCGGCGATATTCCGGTACCCGGACGTTTGAATGTCAGCATTTCCTTTGTGATAACGCTTCCCTTCGGAATCCTGCATGCGGATACAACCGACCTTCTTGCGTTTTTCCTGGCGGCGCTTTCTGTCTCAAGGCTCACCAGATCCGCACTGCCTCGGAGCATATCCATTCTCTCTATCGACGAGAGTATCGCACGGGCATCATCGGGATCCATTGCGTGGTAGTGGTCGTTGCCTTTAAGCGTTTTGTCGAGAGTAAAGTGCTTCTCGACAAGCTGTGCACCGAGATTGTATGCGCACTTGATGACGTCGCATTCCGGCGTCGGTTTTGTATGATCCGAATATCCGATGTACAGATCGGGGAACTTTTCGGCAAGCGTTGCGATCTTGAGAAGATTTGCATCCTCAAGCGGCGTGGGGTATTCGAGCACACAGTGAAGGAGCGTTATCGGAGCATCGGTATTGCGTCTTATCGCGCTTACCGCCCGTTCTATCTCATCCTCGTTCGAGGCTCCGACAGACAGCAGGATCGGCTTGTTCTTCTTCGCCTGATACTCTATGAACGGAATGTTTGAAAGATCCGATGAAGATATCTTGTAAACGTTCATCAGTTCATCGAGATAGTCGGCCGACTCTATGTCAAACGCGGTCGAGAGGAATTCGATCCCGACGCTGTCGCTGTACTCTTTGAGTTCTTTGTACTCGTCATACCCGAACGAGTCGAACTTGGTGAACAGCTCATACTGCGATCTCGTCGGCTCTTCCGTGATATCCCAGTAATAAGGCGATGCCTTGGCCGCGAGAGTTCCGGCTTTGTACGTCTGGAACTTGACCGCATGTATGCCGGCTTCCTTCGCTTCCCTGATCATAAGTTTGGCGGCATCCATGTTAGAAATGCCGCGTACTTTTGCAATATCATAATAATTAACGCCTATCTCGGCTATAAGGACGAACCTGCCTTCGGCAAGTCTCCTCATTATGGTACTTTCCATGTTTCACCTCATATCAGGGAACCTTATCATCGGGCATATCCGATATAAAGTAACCCGCATCCAAAGCTTTTTGGTACCTCTCATATCCTTTTTCGTAAAAGACAATGAGCTCGTTTAACATATCGTCGAACTCCTGAGTCCTCTCCCTCTTTCCCGAGAATATCTCATCGGCCTGATCCATGAGTTCGAATATCTTTACCTCGGAGCCCGCACGCTTGACCGCCTCAACATAGCTTGCCGCCGAATGAAGCGAATCAACCGGACCGAACGAGAGGATCGCATCGCGAAGATCATCGAATGATGTTATCCTCGTTATTCCGTCAATGAGCGCGAACGGAACGTTTCCGAATATTATCGAGCGTTTTCCGAGAAGCGCCGCCTCGTATGCCGCCGTACCCGTTATCGTGATAACACCTTTTGCGTTCACGATCCACGGTTTGGGATCCTTGTAATAGTTGATCTGAACAAGGCGGACGTTGTGTATCTCTTTAACCTTTTTGTAGAACTCAAATCCTCTCTCGCCGAGCATCGCCTGATGTTCCTTGACATACAGTTTCCAGCCGATCGGGAGTGCTTTTGATACCTGCTCAATGAGATTGAGCTCATCAACATAGTACGAAGCCTTGACGAACACAGATGACTCCGGGATCAGATGAAGCGGCATGAACACATAGTCCTCGCCCTCAACAGGATCCTCGAAATATTTGTTCTTCCCGTACAGATATCTCTTCTTGAGTTCCTCTTCAAGATAGTAACGGATATACGGAAGCGACGGCGCGTAGAGCATCGGGCTCTTCTTCTTGAGTTTGAGGTTATGCTTCCTGATATCCATATCATAGAAATACTCGAGTTTTCCGTGCATAACCCGTGCGATCCAGATGAGTGAATCCCTCTCGTACTTGGATGTTACGCTCCCGGCAAACTCGCGGTTCATAATGGAGGACTCACGTCTGTAATTCTCGACGTATTCTATGCTCTCTCTTATTGCACTGTCGGGATGTGATTTTATCTCATTGAACAGATGGACAAAATACGGATCTATCCCGAACGCATTCTGGAAGCTCGGATACTTGTAATAACCAAGCTTCGAATACTCGATCGTCATGCACGGTATCTTCTTCCTGTAACACACCTCGCAGAGGATCGTGCGCTGAAGTTCCGCATTATCCATGTCAAATATCACGTCGGGCCGAAACTCCTCGATCAGTCCGATTATCTTCTTGTAGTTAAGTTCCAGCCAGTAAAGGTTCTCCGCATAGCTCGTGACCTTCCAGTACATTCGCCAGTGATAATGCCTCGTGTTCATCTGAGAGCTCATCAGCTGCATGTTCAGATTCTTGTAGTGGCTGTACTTCTCGTCTATCATCGACAGATATTCAAGATCATAAGGTGCATCGGACTCCTTGAGGCCCTTTACGAACTGCTCGCATATATCCCTCACGTCGTAGATCTTAACGTCGGGCTCGAGCTTCTTGAACTCGTAGTACGTATGCTCGTTGTAATATGTCTTGTTATAACTGCATTCGCTCGACATTATGAAAAATGCCGCGACCTCATTGTCCTCCTTGAGCTTTTCGGCCAGGAACCACAACGGTTTGCAGTAGGTCTCACGACATATCATCAGTATTCTCTTGTTCTTGAATATAGAGTCTTTAACCATCAGGGAAATCTCTCCAGTGTTGCAGCCGCTTCGGCCTGGCGGGTCTTCGTGTATGCCGCAAGGATCGCCGGTGCGCGAAGCGCCATAAATACCTTTATCTTAAGTGAGCGCGATACAAGCGGGTTCTTTGTCTTCGAAAGCGCTCTTACCTTATCCCGGTACCGGTTCAGATCATCCGCATCGGGTTCGCCTCCGGCAAGTTCGTTCTGTATCGCCGTCACATACTCGTAGAGCATGAAGTTGTCCGTCTCATTCGCAAGTTCGGGATGATTTTTTCTCAGGAACTCCTCCATAAGAACATCAGCCTCAATGTTCTTTCTGACCATACCGCTTCTCTTCGAATTGCTCCCGGACCTCTCTCGGAAATGATACATCGGGGTCGGATCGTACACCACCTTGTCGGCCTTTGACAAAAGCGCATCAACAACTATCCTGTCCTCAACCGTGATATCGGTCCTGAACGTCAGCCCTTCGAATATCTTTCTCGAATAAAGCTTGTCCCAGCAGTGCAGGAAAAATCCGTCGTGCCCGAGCGTCACCGCAACGGCTTCGGCGCCCGTCATAACCCTCGGGGATGCCGCCTCGTCATGAAGAGTCGTGTTCACGTACTCGTAAAATCGTCCGCATACCGCTATGTCAGCCGAATACTTCTCCATATTTCCGAGCATACTCTCGAACATCTCAGGCTCAATGTA
>JAEEJD010000101.1 GCA_016281675.1 Lachnospiraceae bacterium | reverse complement strand
TCTTTATTGAAGGATCTGTCCCGACATCAAACGTGATACCGACATCTATCTTGTCTTTGAGATCTATGATAACACGTTGCGCGGTCTTGGGCCCTATGCCCGGAGCCTTTCCGATCTGTTTTGCATCCCCGGCGAGAATCGCGAACCTGAGTTCATCGCATGTCATTACCGACAATAAAGCAAGCGCTCCCTTTGGGCCTATTCCGTTAACGCTTATGAGCATCTTATACAGATCAAGATCGTCTTTTGTAAGAAATCCGTACAACTGCATGGCATCTTCGCGAACAAGAAGATATGTGTATATCTTGACAAACGCTCCGATGCCCTCGATAAGATCGAGTGAACTTGCCGGCATAAAAATATTATAGCCTATACCTCCGACCTCAAGAACGATCCTGTCTTCACAGATAGCGGCAACTTCCCCTTTTAAGTAACCGATCATCAGATGTTTCCCCTTTCTTTGTTAATTATGTTATTAAGTCTGGCGGTAACGACGGCTGCAACAAGTCCCGTAAACAGTCCGAATATTACACCTGCGAGCGTCAGAATCGGAAGATATGAAAAGACATAAACATTTCCGATAAGAACATATGCCGCGAGTATCTGACCGGCATTATGAAGAACCGCACCTGCGGCACTGACTCCCGGCATTGAAAACCCGCCTTTCTTAAGAAGCAGCATTCCGGCATATGATATGAGAGCACCGCAAAGACTGTAAACAAACGATATCCCGCTTCCGAACAATACCGCAGACATTATCACTCTTAAAAGCAATACGATCAATGCATGGAAAGGGCCCATCAGATACAGTAAAGTTAACGTCACTATGTTAGCCAGTCCTATACGGATACCCGGTATCCTGACCGGTAACACTACAAATGATTCTATATATCCGAGAATGATCCCAACCGCGCAAAACAATGCGCATATACATATCCGGCTACTTCGTGACTGCATCATAATCACCATTTGTATCGGAGCGGACAACTATCAATATCCCCGCAGGGGCACAACATATACTCTCATTATTTCGACTGATACGGCCTGACCTTACGCAAAGCTTATTCGGGCAGCTTGCATCCCGCATAAATACGCTCCCGTCCGCTATCTCGATCTCATTATGTATTCCGTTATCGTTTGTGATGTTTATGATACGGTCTTCGGAAAGATCGAATGTACCGTAAAGGGTATTCCCCTTGTAAATGTAAGCGGTACCTCCCGTGGGACCGCTACGCAATATAAGCATCGACAAAACAGAAGCTGCAAGAAGTGTCAGGATCAATATACAGTCTCTTTTTTTCATACAAAAATATTACTACACGAACATATGTTTGTAAATGTTTTTTTCGATAAATAAATGGTATAATATTGAAATTGAGGGAGGGAGAAGATGTTACAGAAACTGATCTATGGTCATCAGGGGGATTCGCAGACAAATTATGATGCCATAAGATATTCCCTGATGCTGTCGGGCATCGCGATCATACATTTCATTTTTATGGTGGCTTTCTATGTGATGGGCGTCTATTTCATGGCCGTTTACAACACCGCCATAGTTTGTCTGTATATATACACTTCAAAGATAATATCCAATATTAAAACTCTCGGAAGACTCTATTGGGTTGTTCTCGGCGAAGTTGTTATACATTCATGTCTTGCCACTCTGTTTATGGGGTGGAACTTCGGTTTCATGTATTATCTTGCCAGTATGATCCCCGCATCTTTCTACTTGGCATTTTCAATTACGTCATTCAAGAGAAAGCTGTTATATCCTTTCGTTACGGCGGGAGTTATATTTGTTTCATACATGATAATACTTACACTCGCTCATGTGATCACTCCGTTTGCACCCAATTCTCCTGCGGGCTTCAGAGTGTTCTTCACGTATATGAACATAATCATCGGTTTAACCGTAACTTTCATGTTTTCCGCTCTTTTCGCCGTTGAGGTCAACTCTATGCAGCTTCGTATGGAAAGCGAACAGGAAAGACTCGAGGATGAGGCCAGTTACGATCCTCTCACGCATTTTCTCAACAGAAGGAGTATGGATGAGAGGCTTAATCATACACACAGGAATGCGATTATCAATGATATGCCGTACAGTCTGATCATGGCCGATATTGACCATTTCAAAGTATTTAACGATTCGTACGGACATGACTGCGGTGATTTTGTTCTTCAGAGTATAAGCAAGATAATCACCGCCCAGATAAGATCCAAAGACAGTGCCTGCAGATGGGGCGGCGAAGAGTTTCTCATTCTTGTTAATGACGGTCCGGAGATCGCCGTAGAAGTTGCCAACAGAATAAGAACCGCCATCGAAGCTTATGAGTTCTGTTATGAAGGCAAAACGCTTCATGTCACGATAACACTCGGTGTATCCGGGTACTATTCTTCCGCGAAGGTCAAGACACTTATCGAGATCGCTGACAAGCGCCTCTATAAGGGCAAGGAGAACGGCCGTAACCAGGTTGTCAGCTCTTAAATCAGTGCGGAGAAAAGCTTTATCCCTGCATAAAATAAGACCCCGCCTCAGTTGTAGAGGCAGGGTCTTTATATTTGTGAAATTACTCTGCGGTTTCGTCAACAAGCTTGCTTGCTCTTGCAGCAACTTCCTTCTCCTGTACGTCCGACGGACACTGCTCGTAGCGAACGAATTCATATTCGTATACCCCGCGTCCTCCGGTCATCGAACGAAGAACCGTACAATATCCGTAAAGTCCCGTCATGGGAATCTCGGCTTCAACAACCTGCTTGCCGCCGCCGATCGGGTTCATTCCGAGGACTCTTCCGCGTCTCTTGTTAAGATCACCCATAACATCGCCCGTATACTGATCAGGAACGGTTACCTTAAGGGATGCGATAGGCTCCAGAAGAACGGGGCCGGCATCCATAAATCCTTTCTTGAAAGCCATTATCGTGGCCATCTTGAATGCCTGCTCGGATGAATCAACCGGATGGTATGATCCGTCGTACAGAATCGCTTTAACACCGACAACTGGGTATGCAGCCATAGGTCCCTTCAATACCGACTCGGCAAGACCTTTTTCAACGGCCGGGAAGTAGTTCTTCGGAACCGCTCCGCCGACAACGATCTGTTCAAACTCAAAAGGCTTCTCCATATCGCCGAGTGGCTCGAACTTCATCTTAACATGACCGTACTGACCGTGGCCTCCCGACTGTTTCTTGTATTTACCTTCAACATCGGAATTCTTCCTGATAGTCTCTCTGTATGCAACCTTAGGCTCTTCCAGATCGATCTCAACCTTGTAAACATTTGCAAGGCGGCTTGCAACTATCTCGATAGCCTGATCGCCGATCGCATATATAAGACTCTGCCTGTTCTCGGCATCGTTAACGGCCTTGATCGTCTGATCTTCTTCCATGATCTTCGAAAGTGCCGAAGATACCTTATCGATATCTCCTTTATTCTTGGCCTTGTATCTCATATATGTATAGGGCTTGCTGATCTCCGTCTTCGGGAACATGACCGGATTGGCCTTTGTCGAAAGTGTATCTCCGGTCTTAACGCTCGTAAGCTTAGCGAGAGCACCTATATCTCCGGCCTGAAGCTCGGGCACCTCGATAGGCTTGTTACCGCGAAGAACATAGAGCTTACCTATCCTCTCCTCGGTATCCTTATCGGCATTAAAGAGCGTATCATCGGATTTGAGAACACCCGAACAAACCTTGATAAGCGAATATTTACCGATAAACGGATCGACGATGGTCTTCCATACATATGCCGACTTGGGCTTGGAGAAATCGTAATTTGCTTCGAATATCTCACCGGTCTTCTGGTTGATACCGTTAAGAGCTCTCTGATCGGGGCTCTTAAAGTATTTGATTATATCATCCATCAGCGTATATACGCCGCGGCACATTATACCCGAACCCATTGTCACCGGAACGATAGTTCCGTCGTTGATATTTGCGTAAAGAGCCGATCTGATCTCCGCATCGGAAAACGTCTCGCCGGCAAAATATCTCTCCATGAAATCCTCGCTCGTCTCGGCAACGGCTTCCATAAGAGACTCTTTGTACTTCTCAAGGTATTCCTTACTGTAATCGGGAACCGGACACTCATCGGCTTTGCCGGCATCGGTCCATCTGAATCCTTTCTCGCTGACTACATTAACATATCCGACAAGCTTCTCATCCTCACGGATAGGAAGATGGAAAGGAGCTATCTTCTTGCCGTACATATTCTCAAGGTCTTCAACGATCTTCCTGTAACTTGCGTTGTCGACATCCATATCGGTTACGAAGAATATCCTGGGAAGTTTATACTTCTCGCATATCTCCCATGCCTTCTCGGTACCTACTTCAACGCCTGCCTTACCGGAAACTACGATGATAGCGCCTGCAGCCGCACCTACGGCTTCCTCAACCTCACCTACGAAATCGAAGTATCCCGGAGTATCGAATATATTGATCTTACAATCATCCCATTCGATGGGAACAACACTTGTTCCGATCGAAAAATGACGCTTCTGTTCTTCTTTATCGTAATCGCTGATGGTATTGCCGTCATCGGTCTTACCCATTCTCGTTGTGATTCCTGATAAAAAGGCCATAGCCTCCGTCAAAGTTGTCTTGCCGCATCCGCCGTGTCCCAAAATGACCACATTACGGATCTTGTTGCTGGGATATACCTTCATATTGTAACTTCCTCCAATTGATGTTATTAGATGCAGACGCACCTTGTTAATATTATAAAAAAATACGGGTTTGTTTGCAAGCAGATTATGCATTTTACACAAACAAACCCGTATTTTGAATTATAACTTATAAATATTTACTGTTTCTTTACAAGAAGTGATTTTCCGGTCATTTCCTTAGGCTGCGGCAGGCCCATGCACTCAAGAAGTGTCGGCACGATATCCGCAAGGCATCCACCCTCACGAAGCGTATAAGCGCTGTCGTAATTAACAAGAATGAACGGAACCGGATTGGTCGTATGAGCCGTGTAAGGTTCGCCGTTATCGGGATCGATCATGACTTCGGCATTTCCGTGATCGGCGCAGACAAACAGTGTTCCGTCAACTTCCTTTATCGCCTCATAAGCTCTTCCGACACATTCGTCAACTGCCTCTATCGCAGCGATCGCAGCGGGAAGCACTCCTGTATGGCCTACCATGTCCGGATTGGCGAAATTGATTATGATGACGTCATAACGATCGGATTTGATCGCTTTAACAAGATTGTCGCAAACCTCGTATGCGCTCATCTCCGGCTTAAGGTCGTAAGTTGCGACCTTGGGTGATTTTACGAGTATTCGTGTCTCACCCGGATTGGGCTCTTCGACTCCTCCGTTGAAGAAGAAAGTCACGTGAGCGTATTTCTCGGTTTCCGCAATCCTTGCCTGGGTCATGTTAAGCGAAGCAAGATATTCTCCGAATGTATTGTTTACCGCAACTTTTTCAAATGCTACAAACTTATTCTCAATGAGCGGATCATAGTCCGTAAAGCATACGTATACGATATCGAGCTTCTTCTCACGCTTGAACGAACGGAACTCGTCGTCACAGAACGCATGCGTGATCTCACGCGCCCTGTCGGGTCTGAAGTTAAAGAATATTATCGAATCATCGTCATTGATCGTTCCGACGGGAACACCGCCGTTAACGATAACGGTCGGCTTTACAAACTCATCGGTCTCATCGCGGTCATATGACTGTGAAACGGCTTCCTCGGCATTTGCAGCCGTAAGTCCCTCACCCTTTGTGAGTGCAAGATAAGCCTGCTTTACGCGGTCATAGTTGTTATCTCTGTCCATGGCATAATAACGTCCCGTAACCGAAGCTATCTCACCGATACCGATCTGGCGCATCTTGCTCTGAAGCTGTCTTACATAATCTATACCCGATGTGGGCGGTGTATCTCTTCCGTCAAGGAAGCAGTGAATGTAAACTTTACGAAGCTCATGGCGCTTAGCAAGCTCCAACAGTCCGAACAGATGTGTTATATGGCTGTGCACACCGCCGTCGGACAAAAGTCCGTAAAGATGAAGGGCGGAATCCTTCTCCTTGCAGTTATTGATCGCACGCAGAAGGTTCTTGTTCTCGAAGAAATCTCCGTCCTCGATCTCCTTTGTGATCCTCGTAAGTTCCTGATAAACGATCCTTCCGGCACCCATATTGAGATGTCCGACCTCGGAATTACCCATCTGTCCGTCGGGAAGACCTACTGCCATTCCGCTGGCAAGTCCCTTAACATAGGGATAATCTCTCTTAAGTCCGTCAATCACGGGCGTCTTGGCCAAATAGACGGCATTTCCCTCTTTCTCATCTGAAAGACCGAATCCGTCAAGGATCATTAAAACTGTAGGTTTCTTACTCATCATTTTCTCCTCGTATATAATTACTGCTCTTTTGCGTTCTCGAACAGTTCATGGATATTGAACTTTGAAGTATCATTACCGGGCATGCCGATAAAGTTTGCACCGTATATGTTCTCATTATCCTTGCTGTTATCGAATCTTACTATATTGACAAGCGCATCAACGATATCACCGGTCCAAATCTTGAGCTGAATCTTGTAGATCGAATTCATCTCCAGAAGTTCCTTGCATGAAAATCCGATGCCCGAACCCGAAACATCGATGATGTTTATCGGCACAAGACGGTTCTTGGTGCCGTCAACTCTTTCCATCGCTATCGTTGCTTCAAGAACAAATCTCTTACTCTTTCTTTTTTCCTGCATAACATCCTTCTCCTTTTTTGCGCCTTAAAAGATCAACTGTTATGAAATCCGCAAATATGATAATACAATTTACCGTCAAAGACAAGTTACTCTATGAACATGGCATCACCGAAAGAGAAAAATCTGTATCTCTCCTCTATCGCACACCTGTAGGCATTCAATATATTCTCTCTGCCGGCAAGTGCCGACACCAGCATAAGAAGTGTACTTTCGGGAAGATGAAAATTCGTGATCAGGCAGTCGAGCACTTTGAACCTGTAACCCGGATAGATGAATATATCGGTCTCTTTACTTCCGGGTTGTACGATCCCGTTTTCGTCGGAGGCGCTTTCTATCGTCCTGCAGCTCGTTGTTCCGACGCAGATTATCCTTCCTCCGGCTTCTTTTGTCCGGTTGATCGTATCGGCTGTCTCTTTTTTGATCTCATACCATTCGCTGTGCATATGGTGCTCGGATATATCCTCGACCTTTACGGGGCGAAAAGTTCCAAGTCCCACATGAAGCGTTACGAAGCATATGTTTATACCTTTATCCCTGATCTTATCAAGAAGCCCCTCGGTAAAATGAAGACCGGCGGTAGGTGCCGCCGCGCTTCCCTCATATCTGGCGTAAACGGTCTGATATCTGTTCTTATCTTCAAGTTTATGGGTAATATATGGCGGGAGCGGCATCTGTCCGAGCCTGTCGAGAATCTCTTCGAATATCCCGTCATATATGAATCTGACAAGTCTGTTTCCGTCGGGAAGAACTTCGATGATCTCGCATTTCAGCAGATCGTTGCCAAACGAAACCACGGCACCGCATCTAAGCTTCTTTCCGGGGCGTACCAGTGTCTCCCAAACGCCTTCATCCCTGCGCTTCAGCAAAAACACCTCAACCTCGGCACCCGTATCTTCTTTGTTTCCGATAAGTCTTGCGGGAATAACCTTCGTATCGTTGAGTACCAGGCAATCGCCGGGGCGAAGATAATCGGTTATATCCGTAAACACCCGATGCTCGATACGTCCGTCCCTTCGGTCAAGGACCAGAAGTCTCGAGGATGATCTGTCTGCAAGCGGATCCTGCGCGATCAGTTCTTTCGGAAGGTCATAATAAAAATCGGATGTTTTCATCATGTCCTCAAAGTGACGTTCTTGTCGGCAAGCTTACTTACTATCGTATCTATCCTGTTTTGAACTTCCTCGCCGGTAAGGGTCCTGTCATCGCTGGAGAACGAAAATCTGATCGTAACCGACTTTGTATCACCGGCATCATATATATCTATAACGCTTACCTTGTTCAGTTCGGGATTGTCTTTTTTGTTCCAGCATGTTGCGATATCCTCGAATCTGACACCTTCGGGAATGACAAGTGACAGATCGTAATCAACTGCAGGGAACTTGGAAGGCTCGTTGAATTCAAGATCAGACTCTTCTATCGAATCAAACAGATCCATGTCGATCTCTATACAGACAACGAAGCAGTTCTTTGCAATCTTCTTAAGAGTGGTCGGATGAAGCGTATCGATCGTTCCTATCCTGATATCATCGACATAAACGGACGATGTGTTCCTCGGATGCTGCCAGTCATGTTCCGGCTCGATCTTCTTATAAACGACACTCTTATGCTTTGATTCGGATACAAGCGTATTAACAATGTCTACGCCTTCCATATAAAGCTTCTTTTCCGACTCCTCTTTACTGTATAGAACAACACCGAGCATACGCTTCTCATTTGCGGTATTGTCGGCATTTGTACCGGATACGCTTCTTCCGATCTCAAACATTCCGAAAGAATCATCAAAACTTCTGTTTTTGTAAACAAACGGAAGAAGACTCTGCATAAGCGATGTACGAAGGATTCCGGTGCTCTTTTCCTCGGAAGACTGAACAAGCTTCACATTATCCTCGGGTGCAAGTCCGAGATCTTTAAGATCATCGGGATCGCACCATATTCTCGAATGAACTTCATGGAGACAGAACCTTTTAACAAGCATGTCTCTTGCGTTATTCTCGTTTACTTTGCGCATAGACATTCTTGCCGGAAGAAGCGGCTCGAAAGTCGTCTTGATCTCGAAATTGTCGTAACCGTATATTCTTGTTATCTCTTCGACAATATCGGCCTGCATGCTGATATCCTTTGTCGCACGCCAACTCGGTACGGTAACCGTAAAATCATCGCCGTTTCGATCAGTCAAAAAGCCGAGACTTTTAAGCGTCTTCTCTATCCTGTCGGAAGATATATCTATACCCGTGTATCTGTCAACGAACTTCTTGTCAAAAGGAATCGTTATGACAGGGTATTTCTTAACGTAACTGTCTGTGATCTTCGTCACACATCTGATTCCGCTGTCCGCATCGTGAAGCAGCTTTATGAATCTCTTGACCGCCGTAAGCGTCATCTCGGGATCGAGTGTCTTCTCGTATCTTGCCGATGCATCTGTACGAAGTGCCATACGGCTTGCACTCTTTCTGACACTTACCGCATCAAAGTTAGCAGACTCAAGCACAAGTGTTTCGGTATCATCGACTATCTCACTGTCAAGTCCTCCCATGATACCGGCAATGGCAACAGGCGTATCATTATTGTATATCATCAGTGTATCCGTTGTGATATCCCGCTCGTTACCGTCAAGTGTGGTAAACTTAATCTCTTCCTTCGGAGTGTCAACGACGATCCTGTCGACCTTTTTACCGTCAAACGCATGCATGGGCTGTCCGAGTTCAAGCATGATATAGTTCGTGATATCCGCAAGAAGATTAATAGCCCTGGATCCGCAGTAGTAGAGTCTTACCTGCATAGTAATAGGACTGACATGCTTGGTGATATTTTCGATACGTACGGATGAATACCGAAGGCACAGATCCTTGTTTCTGATCTCGATAGGAACTTCATCGGATCCCGAATAATCATTTTCCTCAACGGGAAGTTCCTTGAGTTCCCTTCCGGTAAGAGCTGCAAACTCTCTGGCAATTCCGTAGTGACCCCAAAGATCCGGTCTGTTTGTAAGTGATTTGTTGTCAACTTCAAACACAACATCATCGATAGGATATATTTCCTTAAGATCCGTACCGTTTGCGTAAGATTTGTCAAGTTCCATGATTCCTTCATGGTCATCACTTATACCGATCTCTTTTGCCGAGCAGCACATACCGTAGCTCATAACTCCGCGAAGTTTTGCGGGTTTAAGTTTCATACCGCATACACTTCCCCCGACTTTGGCAAATGCCGTCTTGATACCGCATCTGGCATTCGGTGCTCCGCAAACGACATCAAACACCTCATCACCCGCATCAACTTTTAACACGTGAAGATGATCGGAATCCGGATGGTCCTCGCATGAGATTATCTCACCGACCACAACATTCTCAATATCGTTGCCTTTATATATGATCTCTTCTACTTCGGCACATGAAAGCGTGAACTTTCTTATAAGCTGCTCAAGATCTTCACCCTCAAGGTCTACAAAATCCTTGATCCAGTTCATTGATACAAACATTTTTTCTCTCCAATCTTCCCGTTATTCGGGGCTTCCTATTACCGTTTATTTCGAAACAAACTGTGAAAGTGCCTGAAGGTCTCCTTCGTTAAATGTACGGATATCCTTGACACCGTATTTCATCATCGCCAGCCTCGTAAGGCCCAGACCGAAAGCAAATCCGGTGAATTCGTAAGGATTCTCTTCTGTATTGATACCGCCGTATTTAAGCACATTCGGATGTATCATGCCGCAGGGGCACAGCTCCAGCCACCCCGAGTTCTTACATGAAGGGCATCCGTCTCCGCCGCATATAAGGCACTGGATATCAAGTTCGAATCCCGGTTCGACAAAAGGGAAGAATCCCGGACGAAGTCTTACGGTAACGTCTCTTTCGAACACTTCCGACAACATTGTCTTCATGAAATAGATAAGGTTTGAGATCGATATGTTCTTATCGATCATAATTCCTTCCATCTGGAAGAACGTGTTCTCGTGGCATGCATCGATAGCCTCATTCCTGAAGCATCTTCCGGGGAAAACCGCACGTATGGGTCTTCCGTTTTCCTTAAGTGCCTTCTTGTATTTATGCATGATCGCATTCTGAGCTGCCGATGTATGACTCTTTAACAGCTGATTGGGCGTCGTCAGATAATATGTATCCTGCATATCCCTTGCGGGGTGAAAAGGCGGTATATTAAGAGCCTCAAAGCAGTGATAGTCATCAACTATCTCACTGTAATCCTCAACATCGAAGCCCATAGACTCGAATATATCTTCAAGTTCACGTTGAACGAGTGTTATCGGATGGTATGAACCTCTCCTCTTCTTTTGAGGAAGTGACTCGTCATAGCTTTCAGCGCTTTTGATAAGCAGTTCCTCTTCCAGCTTTCTGATCTCATCCATCTTGGCATCAAACCTTGATGAGATCTCCTGCTTGAACGAATTGATCAGCTGTCCCGCTTCTTTCTTCTGTTCGTTGGGGATCTTGGATAGTTCCTGCATAAGGAGCGAAACCTGTCCCTTTTTACTGAGAAATGCAAGACGCAGTTCTTCAAGCGACTTCTGATCCGTAACCGCCGAAAGTTCCGAAGCGAATCTTTCTTTGAGTTCATTGATGCGATCTTTCATAATTAATCCTTCCCGGAAGATAACAGTTTATTTGCCAGCGCTCCCATAAACATTATATACATGCCCGTATAGAGCCATATTCCCATTACAAGTATAAATGCAAGGCTTCCGTATGTACTGTATCCGTTAAAAGTCGACAGATAGAACGAAAACAGTTTCGTGAACATGATCCATACAAAACTGGCTCCGGCGGCTCCGGGTATCTGACTTCTGATACCGATCTTTTTTGCCGGAAGCACACAGAACAGGAACATGAAAATAACAAAAAGTACGACCCACATGATAAGATCACCGGCTGCAATGAGCTTTGATATCCCGTCCGGAATATCTATATAATTGTTTATCAGCCTCGTGATCGTATTTCCGAATACCGATATGATGAACATCAGGATCATTCCGATCGCCAGGAGCAGCGTACATACCGCGCTTCGTGCACGAAGATATATGAAGTTCCCTGCGGTATCAACCGCATCATGTATCTCGTTAAGTCCTTTTGTGATGCCAAGCACACCCTTGGCCGATGCCCAGATGGCGGCTATTATCGAGATAGAAAGAGTTCCTATGCCATGGGCATACAGCTCATCTATGACATAAGTCACGATACCGTTCATGTCGACAGGAAGTATGCCGTTAAGTGCAGCAAGAAGATCCTGTTTGGAAAAAGGAAGGTATCGCACGGTGGATAACAGTATCAGAGTAAACGGTATGAACGACATAAATATGTAAAACGCCGCTGCCGCCGAATATGTATCTGTTCTCTTTGCGGCAAGAATCGCAAAAAACTCTTCCGCTTTTTTTACAAAACGAGATCTGCTTTTGTTCAAGATTTCAAACCGTCAATGTATATTTCCAACTTATGAATAATAGCATAAATACTGAAAAAATCAAATAAAAAAGATTCTATAGAAACTATAGAATCCCATGCCCCGAAATGCCGATTCCTGTATTTTGACTCCTAGCGTATATGCCAGGTGGGTAACCGCAACCGAATCTTCTGCCTTCCACC
>JAEEJD010000100.1 GCA_016281675.1 Lachnospiraceae bacterium | reverse complement strand
TCGTCGGAAGACCGTACAAACCTTATCAGTATTACGGTCCCGATAACGCAACGGATATAATCATAGCTATGGGTTCCGTATCGGGAACGATAGAGGAGACGGTAGATGCGCTCAACAAGCGCGGACGCAAGACCGGATTCCTTCAGGTTCATATGTACAGACCGTTTGATACGAAGAAGCTTCTCGCGGCCATTCCGGAAAGTGTCAAAAGGATAGCAGTCCTTGACAGGTGCAAGGAGATGGGAGCAGCGGGCGAACCGCTCTATGTGGATGTATGTACCGCACTCTTTAATTCGGACCGCAATATCAAGGTCATCGGCGGAAGATACGGACTTTCATCGAAGGATACGAGCCCTGATCAGATAGCCGCAGTATTTGATAATCTCGCATCCTCGCGTCCGATAAACAGTTTCACGATCGGCATAGAGGATGATGTGACCCATCTGTCGCTTAAGTGCGAGCCGCTTGATTTTGAGGTGGGTTCTCCCGATATGATCTGCTGCAAATTCTGGGGACTCGGCGGTGACGGTACCGTCGGCGCGAACCACAATACAGCCAAGATACTCGGTGATCTGGCCGATATGTACTCGCAGGCGTATTTTGAGTATGATGCGAAGAAGTCGTTCGGCGTCACGAAGTCCAACCTGCGATTTTCGAAGAAGCCGATACGAGGCAGTTATTACGTCAAATCGGGTGACATAGTCGCCTGTCATAATCAGAGCTTTATCAAGCAGTATGACGTTGCTGCCGAAGTCAAGAAGGGCGGCATATTCCTTCTTAACTGCACATGGTCGGACGATGAGCTTGAAAAGGAACTTCCGAACAGAGTCAAGAGGCTCTTTGCCAAGAAAAAGGTCAGACTCTTTGTGATAAATGCGACCGCTATCGCGGAAAAGCTCGGCCTGGGAAGCCACACCAATACGGTGCTTCAGGCGGCATTCTTCAAAATATCGGGCCTTCTTCCGATAGATACGGCTATAAAGGAAATGAAAGCCGCAGCCGAGAAAGCGTATTTTACAAAGGGCAGTAAGATCGTCAAGATGAACACCGATGCGATCGAGATGGGTGCCGAGAACGTTCATGAGGTCGAGGTTCCGGCTGAATGGGCAAACCTCACCGACGAAGAGATCCCGGGTACTCCGGATGCACCTGCGGTTGTAAACGAAGTTTGTGATCATATAAACAGACAGAAGGGTAACGATCTACCGGTATCGACATTTGTCGACAGGATGGACGGATCGATCGAGATGGGCCTGACCGCTTACGAGAAGCGCGGAATCGCCGTGAACACACCGAAGTGGGATCCCGACAAGTGCCTTCAGTGCAACATGTGCTCGTTCGTGTGTCCGCACGCTGCGATCAGACCTCATCTTCTTAACGAAGAAGAAGTAAAGAATGCGCCGGCATCTATGAAGATCACGGATACCAAGCCTGCGGGAGATCTCAAATACTCGCTTTGTGTATCGGAATATGACTGTACGGGATGCGGAAGCTGTGTTGCATCATGTCCCGCAAAGGAAAAGGCGATAACGATGGGTCCCGTGGAGCTTACCGAAGATAAGCGCAAAGAGTGGGATTATTCGCTTACGATCACAGGAAAACCGGGAACATATAATAAATACACGATCAAGGGCAGCCAGTTCGAGCAGCCGCTTGTGGAATTTTCAGCCGCATGTGCGGGCTGCGGGGAGACTCCTTACGCAAAGCTCATGACGCAGTTGTTCGGAGACAGAGTGTACTGGGCAAACGGAACCGGATGTTCGCAGGCATGGGGTGCAACATATCCGGGAATTCCCTATACGGTAAACGGAAGAGGATTCGGTCCCGCATGGACAAATTCGCTCTTTGAGAACAATGCGGAACTCATGCTCGGTATGTATCTGTCCGTTACACAGCAGAGAAAGCTTGCAAAGAAGAAAGTATCGGCACTTCTTGACGCATCTTCCGATGAGAAGGTCGTAAGCGCCTGCCGTGCGTATATCGATTCATTCGATGATTATGACGGATCGCGCAAGGCCTCTGATGAGCTTATTGATGTACTTGAGAACACAAAGGACGATGCGAACGCAAAGCTTATCAGATCGATATTAAAGCGCCGCGACCATCTGTCGCGAAAATCATTCTGGATGTACGGTGGTGACGGCTGGGCATACGATATAGGTTTCGGAGGACTCGATCATGTTATCGCATCCGGAGCCAACATCAATACTCTCGTTATTGACACGGAGGTTTATTCGAATACGGGCGGACAGAGTTCAAAGGCAACTCAGATAGGAGCCGTTGCCCAGTTCGCTTCTTCGGGAAAGACTACCAAGAAGAAGGATCTCGGAGCCATATTCATGACATACGGAAATGTGTATGTCGCATCGGTAAGTATGGGAGCCAATCCCAATCAGCTGATCAAGGTATTAAAGGAAGCCGAGGAATATGACGGTCCTTCGATCATAATCGCATACACACCTTGCATAACCCACGGTATCAAAGCCGGAATGGGTGCCGCACAGGAAGAGATGAAGCGTGCCGTTCAGAGCGGATACTGGACACTTTACCATTATGATCCGAGACTTCCTCAGCCGCTTGTCGTAGACTCCAAAGAGCCGACGCTTGATTACGAGGAGTTCCTTGCCGGAGAGACAAGGTATTCGTCACTCGGAAAGACATTCCCCGAAAACGCGAAGAAGCTCTTTGCCCAGGGAGCAAGAGAAGCAAAAGAACGTTACGACAGATACAGAGCAATGGAAAAATAAGATGGATACAAAGACTGCTTCCGAAAAGATCGAACTCTTAAGATCCAATATAGAAAAAAGGATAGTCGGAAAGAGCGGGATAATCGACAGGCTCATAATAGCGCTTCTGGCCGGCGGGCATGTTCTCGTTGAGGACGTTCCCGGAGTCGGAAAGACATCGCTTGCAAGGGCGCTCGCCGATTCTCTTTCTCTCTCGTTTGCGCGTATCCAGTGTACTCCCGATACGATGCCCGGAGATATTACCGGAGTGTCGGTCTACAATTCCAAGACCGGTGAATTTGAAGTTGTCCCGGGACCGGTGATGAACAACATCGTGCTTGCCGATGAGCTTAACAGAACATCGCCCAAGACACAGTCGGCGCTGCTTGAGGCAATGGAGGAGCAGAGCGTCACGATAGACGGAAAGAACATGCCGCTTCCGGATCCTTTTATGGTGATCGGAACGCAGAATCCGATGGAGACCGCGGGTTGCTATCCGTTGCCGGAAGCCCAGCTTGACAGGTTCATGATGAAGCTTTCGATCGGTTATCCGAAAAAGGAGGATGCCGTAAACATGGCATCGGGTTTTCTTGAAGGAACTCTTCATGAAGCGACCGCTGCCGTACTTACGGGTCCGGATATAATGGAAATGAGGAGCGTTGTCGAAAAGGTAACGGTCAACGACAAACTCATTGATCATGCCGTTATGATAGTCGAGGCAACGAGATCGGATGCTGACATTTCATGCGGTGCCTCCCCGAGAGCACTTCTTGCCCTACTGCGATGTGCGCAGTCATATGCGACCCTTTCCGGAAGGGATTACTGTATCCCGGAGGATATAATAAATGCGGCTACACTTACCCTTCCTCACAGGCTTGTGCTGACGGCGCAGGCACGTATGAATCGTACGTCACAGGAGCAGGTGATCCGTCGTATCACGGATCATGTTAAAGTTCCTTCATGATGAGGACTGTCAATGCATATCCGCTTTGATAAAAAGGGCTTGATCGTATATTTCCTTATACTCGTATTATGTACAGTCTTTGCAAGCTTCTACGGAGGCCTGCTTCCTTTTATTCTTCTTGGCGGTTTCGTGCTGCTGCTTCCGGTTTCGTTTGTGTGTATAGTACTAAGCTATCGCTTTCTGTCGGTATATCAGGAACTTGATTCGCATCGCGTAGTAAAAGGCGATTCTCACGATATGACCGTGACGTTTGACAATTCCCTCTTTCTCCCGATACACAATATGATACTCACGTTGTATTCAGACAGATGTGATCATGAAGGGATCGCAGACGGACAGAGGGTTTCGGTGGGTCCGCGAAGTAAGATCACTCTTCACGCAAAGGCATCCTGCCTTTTTGGAGGAGCTTATTATATCGGAGTCAGGAGTATAGGCCTGTCCGATGCCTTTTCGATAATGACCGTCGAGTTTGACGTTCCGTATCACTTCAGGGCCATAGTATCGCCCAACATAACCGATGCGGCGAACGGATATCTGGATATAGAAAACACGATCAATTCGGTCGGAATAAAGAGCGACATGAAGATCGAGATGATACCCGGAAATGACATGCGCAATTACGTGCCCGGCGATGCACCTCGAAGCATAAACTGGAAAGTTTCCGCAAAACTGGACAAACTCATGGTCAGAGTGCCGGATAAGCAGGATACGAGAACAGTGACAATGGTTCTGGAAGCATCATATATTCCGGATCGAGACTGGGATACGGAGTATCTGCGGCGCAGAGACGCTTTTCTGGAATTTGCGGTCTCCGCGGCATGGTATTTCGCAAAACGCAACATGCCGGTTCTCATCATATATCCGTCCGGTAAGATAACCGAGAGACATGTAGGTTCCTACGACAGCTTCAGAGGATTTTACGAAGACGTATCTCAAGGTATGATCTACCGTTCCGAGGATGAGAAAGACAGGATGCACAGACTATCCGAGGAAAGGAGGATGAGCGGATATGGGGATGAAACAACTGTTGTCGTCAGCGAAGACAGATGGCCCGGCGAAGATTTTTGCGTCATTGCCGGATGACATCGGGACGGCACTGACCGTATTCGTATCGTGTGCCGCGGTTGTTGCGGTATATATCATGTCAGGGCATGATCCGGAATCCGTTTCGGTGCGAACCGTCATATGGAGTGCGGCCGCATTCTCCTTATGCTATTCACTGATCCTCTGCGTTTTCCGCATGTTTGCCGGGGAGAGACTTGCTGTTTTTGCCGTTTTGTCTCTTGCGATACTTATGTCGTTCATCCTTTGGGACGGTAATATCGCGTTATATGTTTATTTGCTTTGGGCAATAATAAGACTGTGTCCTAAAAGACTTCATCCGGAAGCGATTCTTTGTGCGGCTTCATCGGCGGTCATGATCTTTGCCTGGATCTATGCAAGAGGTTCGTTGGAAGATCCCGCGTTTACGTGGAAAGTTGTGTATGCTGCATTGTTTGTCCTTGTGCTGTCGCATCTTGCCGGACTGATCGGGTATAGGGAAGAAAGCCGTTATCCGTTTGCTTTTTTCATAGTGCTCATGGTATGTCTTCTTATTATCCCGTCAAGGAGCGAACCGATAAACTGGAAACCGCTCATAAATGCCGGGAAAAGAGCCGTGGAGAAGACAAAGGAAATAGGGTGGTCGATATCCTACCGTTTTTCGGATATGTTTGCTCTTTCCGCATACAGCACCGGATACAGTTCGTTTGATCAGAACGGGGACTCAATACGTTCGTCGGAGCGGACAGAGCTCGAAATTAAGACACTGGACAGCACGACTTTTACTTACAGGTCCGAGGGAAGCGGACAGAATGTTATGAGACGCCGGACAATTTATCTTGCCGGCGAAAAGATGCCGGATCACAGCCGGCTTCTCGATTTTCTCTTCGCAATGTATTCGCGGAAAGTGGATCATGACCGGGCTGACCTTTTTGCGAGAAAAGCGAATCTTGATATCAGATATGCGTATCTGAAAACGGAAGATGAGATACTTCCGTTGTGTCCGATAAAGATTACCGATGAAAAGGGCAATCCTCTTTCCGAAAAACCCGAAGAGTATCATAAAAAAGGGTATCGCATAGTATCGGATTATCTTGACATAGACTATGGAAGCCCTTATCTTGAGGAACTGATCGTATCATCACCCGGACAGATATCTAAGAAGTCCGTAAGCTTTGCGGAAATGTCCGAGTATGCATATAATGTGTTCGCGGTAAGACTTGCGGGGACGGTCGGTGAAGACGAATACGCCGCATGGCGGGATTCGGATGAATCACTCGAAGAGTATCTTGATACGGGCGGCGCAACCGACAGGATGAAGGAACTCGCTTCAAATATAACCGGGGAATATTCCGACGATTACGATAAATGCAGGGCGATAGAATACTATCTGCGTCAATATAAATACCGTACGGATACCGGAACGAACGGAGGAGGAAGTACCGGCAGTGCCGAAGGAATGAGCAGGATTGCGGATAGATTTATGTTTGAGTCCGGACAGGGGTACTGTGTACATTTTGCGTCATCGATGGTGATGCTCCTTCGCCTTTCGGGAATACCCGCGAGACTTGACGGAGGATACAGATACACGTTTCCTTTTGACAGGCAGGAGGAATACGAGGTTCGTGCAAGCGAAGCTCATGTCTGGCCCGAAGCATATATTTCCGGATTCGGATGGATAGGTTTTGAACCGACTTCAGGTATGTCGACCGCACAGGAGAGAACATGGCACAGAGAGCCTGTTTACAGTTCATCGGGGAAATCAGGTCAGAAGGCGGCGGCCCCTTATATACCCGACAATATTCCGTCATCTGTTTCGGAAGGATCAGAGCCGGAGAGACAAATACAGGGCAATATGAATTCTCTTATGAGAGTCCTTCGCACGGTTCTTGTCATAGTCGCAGCAGTAATATTGACGGCGGTCCTGATGATCACGGGAATGTTTGCTTATAAGGCAGTAAAGTACAGAAGAGCCGATGCAAACGAAAAACTTATAATGGATGTTGATGACATAAGGAGTATGATAAGATCCGCAGCGGGTGCGGATATCGAGGACAGGGGTGTACTGTCCGACTACGTACCGTATATTCCGGAAAAATACGCGAAAGAGGTGCGCGCGGCATTTGACATTTATTACAGGATCAAATACCGGAAAAAGGGCACTTCCGATTCCGAAGATCAGGTCACCGGTCGCGAGGGAACGGATACAAGAACGTTGAGAGATTCAATGCGAAAAGAATACAGACGGAGGATGTCTAAAATATGGCAACCCTACTGATAACGGTTATATATCTGGCTTTTATCGGACTCGGACTTCCGGACTCCCTTTTCGGAGCCTCGTGGCCTTCGATCTATACCGAATTCGGCCTGCCTTTATCGACGGGCGGAATAGTCACGGGCATTTGTTCCGGAATGACGGTGATTTCAAGTCTTATGAGCGCAAGGCTCATAAAACTGCTCGGGACGAATAAGCTGACTGCCATATGCACGCTGATCACGGCCTTATCGTTGTTCGGATTCAGTATGTCGGGAAGCTTTATATATTTATGTGTTCTGGCAGTACCTCTCGGACTCGGAGCGGGATCGATAGATACGGCGCTCAATAACTATGTTGCTTTGCATTATAGCGCATCACAGATGAGTTTTCTGCACTGTTTCTACGGGATCGGCGTTACGGTCAGTCCTTTTATAATGACGCTTGTGTTCGGAAACGGAATGAATTGGAGGACCGGTTACAGGATCGCCTCTTTCATACAGATGGGGCTCGCGTTATTACTGATTGTCACCCTTCCGATATGGAAAAAAGTTCACAAAACGGATGCACAAGAGGAAGAGAAATATGAGACGCTGTCCATAAGGGAAGCGGCTTCTATCAAAGGTGTCAAGGTCATGTGGCTTCTGTTTGTAACTTCATGCGTCATCGAATCTTCGGTCGGAAACTGGAGCAGTACGTTTCTTGTTGAACACAGGCATGTAAGCAACGAACTTGCCGCGGGTTCCGTGACGTTCTACTATCTGGGCATGACTCTCGGAAGACTTATATCGGGATTCCTGACCAGGAAACTTCACAGCTGGCAGATTGTTAAGCTCGGTCTGATAACGCTTGGGACGGCTATCCTTATGCTGATATTTATCCCAAACAACACGGTCACGATCATTGCCCTCATGATGATCGGACTCGGAAACGGACCGATGTTCCCGAACTTCAACTATCTTGCTCCCGAGAACTTCGGCAAGAGCCGTTCTCTTGCGATAATCGGAACCCAGATGGCATTCGCCAGTCTGGCTATAGTGACGGGTCCCATTATCTGCGGTCTTTTGGGACAGGCGCTCGGAATGGGATCTTTCCCGTTCTATATAGCAGTCTTCTTTGGTATTATGGTTGCTGCTTTCGTGCGGGGCAGCAGGATCTGGAAAATGCCCGGACTGTTTCGTTTTAAACGATGATCTTAGGAGGATCTGACACATAATGGAATTTAAGCTTCACTCGGAATATCAGCCTACCGGCGACCAGCCGCAGGCCATAGCAAAGCTTGTTGAGGGTTTCAGACAGGGTAACCAGTTTGAAACTCTTCTTGGCGTAACGGGGTCAGGTAAGACATTTACGATGGCCAATGTCATTGCGGCACTTAATAAGCCTACGCTGATCATCAGTCACAACAAAACACTTGCCGGGCAGTTGTATTCGGAGATGAAAGAATTCTTCCCCGAAAACGCGGTGGAATATTTTGTCAGCTATTACGACTATTACCAGCCCGAGGCATATATACCGTCGTCTGATACGTATATCGAGAAGGATTCGTCGATAAACGACGAGATCGATAAGCTCAGACTCTCCGCGACGACATCGCTGTCGGAAAGACGAGATGTCATTGTCGTTGCATCGGTTTCGTGCATATACGGCATAGGATCTCCTTCCGATTATCAGAACATGTGCGTTTCGCTCCGTCCCGGTATGCAAAAGGACAGGGACGATGTTGTCCGTGAACTTATCGAGATAAGCTACGAGCGCAACCAGATCGATTTTGCCCGCGGGCGCTTCCGTGTTATGGGCGATACCGTGGAAGTCTTTCCCGCATGGGAGAGTGAGTACGGGATCAGGGTGGAATTCTTCGGCGATGAGATCGACAGGATATCCGAGTTCGATCCCCTGACAGGTAAGGTCCACTCAACGCTTAACCACTTTGCGATATTCCCGGCTTCCCATTACGTCATCCCGAAGGACAAGCTTGCACGGGCGGTGTCTACGATCGAAGAGGAACTTGCCGAACAGGTGAAATTCTTTAAGAGCGAGGATAAGCTGATCGAGGCGCAGCGAATAAGCGAGAGAACGAGATTTGATATAGAGATGCTTCAGGAGACCGGATTCTGCTCGGGAATCGAGAACTATTCAAGGCATCTGACCGGCGCCAAAGCGGGCGATCCGCCATATACCCTGATGGACTATTTCGGCGACGATTACCTTATCATCGTCGATGAATCTCATATGACGATTCCTCAGCTCGGAGCGATGTATAACGGCGACCGTGCGAGGAAGACATCGCTTGTGGATTACGGCTTCAGACTGCCTTCCGCGAAGGACAACCGTCCCTTGAACTTTGGCGAGTTTGAAGGTAAAATAGACCAGATGATGTTCGTGTCGGCAACCCCCGGACCGTACGAGGAAGAGCACGAACTCGACAGAGCCGAACAGATCATCCGGCCGACGGGTCTTCTCGATCCGGAAGTTACGGTCAAGCCCACGAAGGGGCAGATAGACGATCTTATCGGCGAGATCCGCAAAGAGGTCAAAGCGGGCAACAAAGTACTTGTCACAACGCTCACCAAGAAGATGGCCGAGGATCTTACGGCATACATGAAGGATGTCGGAATACGTGTACGTTATCTTCATTCTGATATAGACACGTTTGAGCGTGCCAAGATCATACGCGACATGAGACTTGACGTGTTTGATGTGCTTGTCGGTATCAATCTGCTTCGTGAGGGCCTCGATATACCCGAGATAGGGCTTGTTGCGGTGCTGGATGCGGACAAGGAAGGATTCTTAAGATCCCGTACGTCGCTCATACAGACTATCGGAAGAGCCGCCAGAAACAGCGACGGACGCATAATCATGTACGCCGATACGATGACCGATTCGATGAAGGTGGCGATAGACGAGACCGAGAGAAGACGCCGTATCCAGGATGAATACAACAAGGAGAACGGTATCACTCCGACTACGATCAGGAAGGCGGTCCGCGATCTTATCAGTATTCACAAGGAGATCGCCAAAGAGGAGGCGGGATTTGCAAAGGATCCCGAATCCATGGACGAGAAGGAGCTTAAGAAGCTTATTGCAAGTGTGGAAAAGGGCATGAGGCGTGCCGCTGCGGAACTCGATTTCGAAACCGCGGCAACTCTTCGTGACAAGATGATAGATCTCAAAAAGCATTTGGAGGATCTGTAATTGGGCAGGATATCAATAGTAGTACCGACATATAACGAGTCCGAGAACGTCGGCAATCTCGTTAACCAGATAGATTACGCACTCCGCGGGATAGAGTACGAGGTTATATTTATCGACGATTCCACGGATGATACGCCTGAGGCGATCAAAAGAGTTATGGGCGAAAATCACAACGTCCGGATGGAACACCGCGAGACGGAAAAAGGGCTTGCGACAGCTGTGCTTAAGGGATTTTCGCTTGCAAGCGGCGACTATATAGCCGTAATGGATGCGGACCTTCAGCATCCGCCTGCAATTCTTAAGAGCATGTATGCTGTCATGGAGACGGGAGCGGATTTCTGTGTGCCTTCAAGGTTCATACCGGGCGGAAGCGACGGGGGACTCGGGCCGTACAGAAAGCTCGTGTCGGGAGTCGCACGTTACATCGGAAAGATCGCACTGCCTTCGCTTCGCAAGATCACCGATCCGACAAGCGGACTGTTCATGTTCAGACGTGCGGTGATAGAAGGCGCCGACCTGCAGCCGATAGGGTGGAAGATAATGGTCGAAGTGCTTGCTATGGGTACGTACAAGAGCGTTGTCGAGATACCGTACAAGTTCCAGGCTCGTCCCGCAGGCGAATCGAAACTGTCCTCTAAGGTGACCGTTGAATACTTAAAGCAGGTCGCTCAGCTCATGCGCAGAGGCAAGAAGCAGTCGGGTGTAACCGTTTCCAGATGGTCTCCCGAGAAGCTCAAGAATGAATTGGAAAAGATCAGATAATGGTATTTAGTTCGGTTATATTCCTTTGTATGTTTCTGCCGGCGACTCTGCTCGGCTATTATATACTGCCGCAAAAGGCGAGAGGTATATGGCTTCTTGTTGCGAGCCTCGGCTTTTATGCATGCGGGGGACCGAAGCATCTCATATATCTTATCGCATCGATAGTATTTAACTTTGCGGCGGGTATCGTTATATCCTCTCTCGGTACAAGGACACATCAGAAGATCGCTCTTGCGGTCGGAGTGCTCGTCAATATCGGCTCCTTGATCTGGTTCAAATACACGGGTTTCTTTGTGGAAACATATAACGGGATATTCGGTAAGGATGCGGTGATCCCGAAGATCATCCTGCCTCTCGGGATATCTTTCTACACATTCCAGTGCATATCATACATAACTGATGTTTACCGCGCGGGTGCCGATGAAGGTCCGAACAGGATCGCAACAAAGGACCCGTTGAAGTTCGCGCTTTATATCACCATGTTTGCACAGCTCCTTCAGGGACCGATCATAAGATTTGCGGATGTAAAGGATTCTCTTGAAAAACTGTCGGCAACGACGGACCAGTTCGTAAAGGGTATCGAGCGGTTCATAGTCGGTCTTGCGAAGAAGGCGATAATAGCCAATACGATCGGTGAAGTATGCGATAAGATATTTGCTATGGATACGTCGGGCATGTCTACACAGGTGGCATGGCTCGGTGCGGTTCTTTATACGCTTCAGATCTATTTCGATTTTGCGGGATATACCGATATGGCTGTGGGTCTCGGAAAGATGTTCGGATTCGAATTTGCCGAGAACTTCAATTATCCGTATATTTCAAGATCCGTAACGGAGTTCTGGAGAAGATGGCATATCACACTCGGAAGCTGGTTTCGGGATTACCTGTACATTCCGCTCGGA
>JAEEJD010000099.1 GCA_016281675.1 Lachnospiraceae bacterium | reverse complement strand
CTTTGCAGGTGCTGCCTTCTTAGCGGGAGCTGCCTTCTTTGCAGGTGCTGCCTTCTTAGCGGGAGCTGCCTTCTTTGCAGGTGCTGCTGCCTTAGCGGGAGCTGCCTTCTTTGCAGGTGCTGCCTTCTTAGCAGGTGCTGCTTTCTTTGCTGCTGCCTTCTTTGCAGGTGCTTTCTTAGCAGGTGCCTTCTTTGCAGGTGCCTTCTTAGCGGGAGCTGCTGCTTTAACAGGTTCTGCTGCCTTAGCGGGAGCTGCTGCCTTCTTCTCTGCTACAGCTGCCTTGATGGCCTCTTTAGCTTTCTCAGGCTCCGTAACAACAGCTTTCTTTACTGTTACAGTGGGTTTCTTAACATCAGCCATGATAATGATTCTCCTTTCAAGCTATCTTTATCATCATTAAAAATGCTTTAAAATAAAGACTATTTTCTAAGCGCAATAAAAAATATAGCGCAGTTATGCGGTTTTGTCAACACATTTATGCACAAATCATGCACGAATACTAAATCCGAGACTCTTTCCGTCGTTCACAAACATCTGAACCGTCTCGAGTGAAAGCTGTGCAAGATCCTTTCCGAAGTTCGGAAGTTTGGCAAGTATAGCGTTGGTCACCGTGATGATATCGGTGCCTGATTCCTGCGCCTGAACGATGTTGTAGACTTCCCTGCAGCTTGCCCAGAGAGTAAGTGTTCCGGGTTTTTTTGATGCGATCTCTTTTGCTTTTTTCATCATCGGAACCGCATCGACTCCGGTATCCATTATCCTTCCCGCAAACACCGAAACAATATTCTGTGTTCCGTCCGCAAAAGCATCAACCGTCTCCTCGATCTGTTCCATCGTAAGGATCGCGGTAACGTTTAATCTGAGTCCTTCCGCCGAAAGTTTTTTGATAAGCGGAATACTTGATTCGCCCTTTGAATTGGTGATCGGGATCTTAACGAAAACGTTCTTTCCGAGTCCGCAAATTATCCTTGCTTCCTCTTCCATTCCTTCAAAATCATCCGCGAACACTTCAAGTGAAAGAGGAAGATCGGGTATTTCTTTTACACACTCTTTTGCAAAAGTCACGTAATCTTTGACTCCTGCTTTTTTCATAAGTGTGGGGTTCGTCGTAAATCCTTTTACGTATCCTTTTTTGTACTCCTCCTTCATCGCCTCGATGTCGGCGCCGTCTGCATATATCGTGATTGTAAGATCTTTAGCTGTCATGTCTGTTCCCCTCTTTCTATTCTGCCCCTAACGCATTGACCATCAGATGCCATACCACTCCCTGCCATCCTTCGGCATGAGGAGTTATCCTCGCATCATCAACAACAGGGATCAATACGCACGCATCGCTGACCTGTTTTGAATAACCGCCGCTTCTCGAAACGATCGATATGATCTTGGCACCGCGCTCTTTTGCAAGTTTGAGTGCGTTAACGATGTTAAGCGAAGTAGTCTCGCTTCCGCCGCCGACGGAGAACACCATGATGGTATCTTTTGAATTCAGTTTTCCGGTTTTGAGCCACTCGGAAAATGTCGTCTCCCATCCTTCGTCATTCGTTCTTGCCGTCAGTTCAGATACGTTATCGGTAGGTGCATACGTCTCGATGCCACCGATCTTTCTGAAATCATTGACGGCATGTGAAGCGTTCGCTGCGCTTCCACCGACACCGAGAATGAACAGTCTTCCTTCATTCCTTTTCGTTTCGCGAAGGATGTTCACTCCCTTTTCGATCTCTTCCTGTGAGACCGTGTTTGCGATTGTTACAGTTTCTTCCAGGTATTTCCTGATGTAATCTTTAGTCATAATTGTTTCCTCCTTTTCCCATAATGCTATTTCCCAACAATTAGACTTATATGTGGTCCCTTTCGGGTAATCACCTCATATCCGGCAGATCCGATGCCGCATCAAACAGATCCTTTGCGATATAGTCCGGCGAAATGTCTCCGAGCTTTTTACAAAGATCGCATTTCAGATCTCCTATAAAAATCGTCGAAAGCCCTACCGCGGATCCGGCCGTCACGTCGGTACATGAATCGCCGATCATAAACGAAGATGACATATCAAGTTCGTACTTGCGCATTGCTCTGTATATCAATCCCGGTTCCGGTTTTCTGCAACCGCATTTTTTGATCAGGAACTTCTCTTTTGTCTGCGGAAGTTCTTTCGGATAATGCGGACACATGAATATATCATCTATGTCGACTCCTTCTTTTGAAAGAGTATCGATCATATATGTGTTTATGTCATACAGCGTTGCAAGATCCGTTTTACCTTTTGCGGCTCCGGGCTGATTGGTGACTATGAATATATAGTACCCTTTCTCTTTGATCGTCTTCAGGGCTTCGGCCGTATCCGGCAAAAACTCGAATTCCCGAATCTTCATCGGACTGTCGAGTTGTTCTATATCCTCATTCCAGACGATCTTGTTTATCACGCCGTCACGGTCGACAAACACCGCAGGATGACTTTCAAGAAAACGATGTGTTACATACCCTGAAAATTCCGCAAGCGATTCGGGACTTCCGATCTCATAAAAACGTTTTGTAACTTTCTGTGCCGCAAGCTGCCCTTTTACCGACAGCTCATGAAGTATCTGCGCGATATCAAAAGCCGTATCTTCCGGATAACTTTCGAAAAGGGATCTTTCATACATGCACACACCGTAATCGATATGATCCATCTCCGGTGTCGTATTGTGCTTGTCATACAGCGCGATCGCTCCGTCCTTCATAACGACGTTGCTCTTGTCGAACCGGTCGTTGTTACCGAGAACGCTCATCAGAGCCCTGGCTCCCGCCGCCTTTCCTCTTTCATATCGATAAAGCGTTTCCGCATAATCGATATCCATGAAAGAGTCCCCGTAAATAAGGAGAAAATCATCCTCAAGAAGATCAAGGGCACGCCTGACCGCACCGCCTGTTCCGAGAAGCTTTTCTCCGTCATAGCTGTATGTTATCGATATACCGCGACTGCTCCCGTCGCCGAAGTGTTCCTCGATCATGTCGGATTTGTAACCGACAAGGAACACAAACTTTTTAAATCCCCATGCCGTCAGAAGATCAAGCTGATAATCAAAGAACGGTTTGCCGCATACCTCGACCAGTGACTTGGGACATTCCTTCGTGAAGTTTTTGAGCCTTGTGCCGAGGCCTCCCATAAGCACAACGACCTGGACGCTTCCGGGATTCATCATAAGATCCTTGATCCTTCTTTCTCAAACCTGAATCTTACTTCACTCATTCCGGTCGATCTCATCGCGTCGCGAAGTTTGACTTTGTCCTTTACATAGAACATAAGGAATCCGCCGCCGCCGGCTCCTATCATCTTGCCGCCTTGTGCTCCGCTCTTAAGCGCCAGCTCATACCATTCGTCTATCTGCGGATTGCTCATTCCGCCGGAACGTTTCTTTTTGTATTCCCAGTGAACGTTCATTATGTTCGCAAACTCATCAAGGTCTCCCTTCTCGAGAGCCTTCTTGCTCTGATAGCCGAGATCCTTGACAAAATCGAGATTCTTGAGCATATCCTCGTTATGCTCCTTACTCTTGTCGTTCTGCTCTTTTAATATATTGCCCGCTGAACGCGAAAATCCCGTAAAGAAAAGTATCAGATTATCTTCAAGATTATAAAGCGTCTCATCGGATATTCTCAGAGGATCGACCCATACATAGCCGTCCTTGTGGAAGTTCATGCAAGTGATACCGCCGTAGCTTGCGATGTACTGATCCTGTTTTCCGATAGGCTCCTTAAGTCTGTTCATTTCTATCTCACACGCTTCTTCCGCAAGAGTACGTGTGGAAACGATATTTCCCTGCATCGTATGAAGCGCACGCAGCAGTGCCGTCGTAAACGAACTCGACGAACCGAGTCCCGTACCCGCCGGGATATCCGCCATCGAACAAAGCTCCAGACACGGTTTCTTCCAGTCGAGAAGTTTAAGTGCCTCACGTATTATAGGGTGCTGGATCTCATCGATCTCAGTACATTTTTCGAACTTGGAATATTTAAGAAAGTAACCTTTCTCAAAGGTCTCATGAAGTGTGATGTAAACGTATTTGTCTATGGCTGCGGAAATAAGGAAGCCTTCCCTTTCCTCATAGTATGACGGAAGATCTGTGCCTCCTCCTCCGAGTGTTATCCTTAAAGGACTGCGTGCGATTATCATGTGATGTCTCCTGACTGTTTGTTATCCGTGATCTGCGCTCTTAATCCCTGGCCGCAAATACCCACGGATTGGCCTGCAGATATTCGACTGTCTTGACGACGCCCTCTTCGATGGTAGCCTTCGGTTTCCATCCGAGAGATCTGACTTTCTTAGTATCAAGATATATGAACGGATTGTCTCCGATCCATCCGCGTTCGCCGCCTTCATATGTAAATGACGGAGATACTCCGAGCTTTGAGCAAATGAATCTTACCGAATCGTTGACCTCAACATATTCATCCGTTCCGAGATTATAGATGTTTACTTTTTCATTCGTGTTTCTGATAACTGTCAGGATCGCTTCCATGCAATCCTTGACGTACAGATAAGACTTCTTCTGATGTCCGTCTCCGAGAATATGAAGCTTTGTCGGATCATCCGAAAGCTTCCTGCAGAAATCAAATACATGACCGTGCGTATATCTCTCACCGAGAATGGAAACAAATCTGAATATATAAGCCGTGAACCCGAATCCTTCGGCGTATGCCGCAAGAAGTCCTTCACACGCAAGCTTTGAAGCTCCGTAAAGAGATGTCTGAACAGGGAAGGGGGCATTTTCGGGAGTCGGTATCACTTCGGCTTCGCCGTACACGGAACCCGTGGATGAAAATCCGATCCTCTTGATACCGTTAGCTCTCATTGCCTCAAGAACGTTATATGTAGCGATGGTATTCTGTTCAAGATCCTTCCTCGGATGCTCGCATCCCATCCTGACATCCGCATTGGCTGCAAAGTGGAATACAAATTCACATCCTTCCATCGCCTTTGTAAGAGCGGGAAGATCGAGAGTGTCTCCCTCTACAAGGGTGAACCTGTCACTCTTTTGAGCTTCCTCAAGAAATTCATGTCTTCCTGTTGAGAAATTATCGTATACAACAACCTCGTTCTCCGGCTCGGACAATAATCTGTCCGCCATATTGGAACCTATAAACCCTGCACCGCCGGTGATGAAATATTTCATTGCTTCTCTCCTTACTTAGACTTCTAGACTATTATCACAACACCGACTTCGTCGGCGTCGCCGTGTAGTAAGGAATCTTCCCATCTTCGATGGGCCCCTCCTTACTACATATCGTAATTAACTTCTTCTTCGACATCGTCCTTGAACATATTCGCATTACGGTTGTACTTGGACTTGTCGTATTGCAGATAACCGATCTTGACCTCGGTACGGATCTGCTGCTTCTCCGCTATGCCCTCGAACCACTTCGGATCATCCATCTTGTTGCGCAGACGGTTCTCGACTATCTTGGTACCTTCCTTGTCACAGGTAAGGATAACGGCGAATCCACCGTTCTCGTCTATCGAATACACTCTGTCCTCCAGTCGGACCGTATCGACAAGAAGAAGCGAAAGCTGTTTGATCACTTTCTCATACTGTGCCGTTTTAAGAACCTTACGCATCTCCGCGGGATAACGGAGTCTTATTATCATAAGCGAGATCGGGCTGTCATTTCTCTCCGCATACGATATCTGTGTCTGGATATCCATGAACATGCTTCGAAGGTTATACAGTCCGGTCACCGGATCTATCATGACAAGTTCGGCGATCTGTTTCTTTAGGAGTGCATTCTCCAGCGTGAGCGGCGTATAACGCTTGACATAGAGCATTATTCCGACTATCGCCAACGCCGGAAGGAGTATCCACAGGAACGATATCGGAGGAACCTGTTTACCCAGGGCCGTAAGCGAATAAACTTTCAATCCCGAGAAAACGACTACCGCTACCGCACCGACTATGATCGCTATCGTCAGATATCCGTAAATGACGATCACCACCGCAACTGCGATAACCACCGTCATTATCAGGTTCTCCGCAAAAGCTTCGGGACCCGAAATATTTGTTATGACTACTGCGAGTATAAATGCGAGAAGCACCATTCCCATACCGAGATAGGAAAAAAGATGTCCTTCACCTTTTACGCCCGCTCTTTTCTTTTCTGTTACCATAACCCGCTCCAATCAAGAGTATAAAAATACCAAACTATTTTACCATTTTATCGGCGACAGGTCAAAAGATACATCGTATGTTCCCGCCCCATTATCACGTCATTTCCTGCCGGAGAAAATCCCAGGCTTTCAAGCAGTCTTACCGATGGAATGTTCTTCCTGCTCGTAAATGCCATATACTCGGAAAATCCCAGCTCGGCTGTTCCGTATTCCATTATCGCCTTAAGAGCTTCACGGGCATATCCTTTTCTGCGAAACCTCTTCCCAAGCATGTATCCGAGTTCCGGAATATCATATCCTTCCCTGTTTCCTATCCCGGCTCTTCCTATCAGCTCTCCCGTTTCTTTCAGTATCAGCGCCCACAGGCCGAATTCGTAGAATCTGTACTGATTATCGATATAATCTCGCAGATACTTCTCTTCGTCTTTCCGGTCTTTATACAAATCCTCGACGTATTTAAGTGCTTCACTGTCGTCATATATTTCGTAAAGACTGTCAATATCGGAGAGAACCTGTTCCCTTATTATCAGTCTTTTCGTCTCTGCAATGATCCACGGTATTCCGTGATGGCGCTGCCACATCCTGTTGATCGTAAAATATGTCATAAAGCCTATATCTTCTATGCAATACAACACCTTTTTAAAACGCGCGTCTTCCCGGTTTTGCGAATTAAGAGCTGCACAGGCGATGTTTCTTTCCGTCGCATATTCGATAGCTTTGCCGGAATCGGTTATTATGAACAACGAATCCGCATCTTCGGACAGTGCCTCCGTCAAATTTGCCGATAAGTCATTTTCATCTCTTGAAAATTGGTTGTCATAACATAGATATGTAAACCCGATATACGGATTTTCGGATCTGACATTTGTGCAAAATGACGATATGTCCTCTTCAGACACATTTTTGTTAACATATAATATTATATGTGACAGTTTTTTTGTTGAATTATCCATGTGTATAGTTAGTTTACACTATTTCGACGGGTGGTTTTAATGCAAGATTACAAAAGTTCCGTTCATAATTTGTTCATATTTAATTTAAAATCTTTTCATTTGTGGAACATTTTTTAGACATTTATGTGAACTATACTAACATCATAAAGAAGCGACAATACATTGCAAATACTTTTTCATAATAAATGCCAAGTAGCATAGCTACTTGGCATCCTCCCTTTTTATGGGGTTTATTCTCCTGCCAGATAAGTTACGATCGCATCAACCGCCGTATCCTCATCGGAACCGTCTGCGGTTACCGTTACCGTATCTCCCGCAACAAGTACAAGTGTCATCATTCCCATTATACTCTTTGCGTTAACTCTCTTATCTCCGTATTCGATATAGATCGAACTGTCATACTGGCTTGCCACCTGCACGAGCAGAGCGATCGGTCTTGCCTCCAGCCCGTTCTCCAGACGTATGATAGTTTCTTTTTTTGTCATAATTCTCCTCCTTTAACTCCGGGCCATTCGGGACAACCTTCTCAGCCTGTGGTTGACTCCGGACTTACCGAGCTGCGGATCACACAGTTTTCCGAGCTCTTCCAAAGTAGCTTCAGGATGCGATATACGAAGCTGTGCCATCTCCTTTAATTCCGTCGGCAACTGCTTGTACGCATCGATACTCATGAGATACCTGATCTCGTCGATCTGTCTCTGGGCTGCGGTAACCGTCTTGCCGATATTGGCGGTCTCGCAGTTAACCTTTCTGTTAACGCTGTTTCTCATCTCCTTCAGGATCCGCATGTTCTCGAAATCCATCAGTCCCACATGAGCGCCCATCACGTTCAGCATCTCAACGATCTTTGTTCCGTCCTTAACGTACAGAACGTGGTATTTCTTACGCAGGGTTATCTTTGCCGATATTTCAAAGCTTTCGAGTAACTCTGCCAAAAAATGTGCCACTCTCTCATCCTGGCACACGATTTCCAAATGGTATGATTTTTCGGGATCGTTTACCGATCCCGCCGCAAGAAAAGCACCTCTTATGTATGCCCGTCTGCAGCATGATCTCATCGATTCCTCGGTGACCTTTATCGCCGACCGGACCCTGTCCGCTTCGCGAACATCATCTATCTCAAGACGGTATTGCTGTCCCGTCTTGGAATACGGAACCTTTCCGGCCGCGTAATCTTTATACATATTAAATGTTTTCTTAAGCAAAGTAAAGACTTTTCTGACCGCCAGTTCATTTTCGGAAGAAATGACTATTTTACCGTCCGATTCCCCCGATCCTTTACCGCAAAAATCATAAATCGCGGCGAGCTCCGCAAGCTGACAATGTCTCGAAGGAGCGTTTACTCTCTCAAGTTCGTCTTTGATGTTTCCGGAAAACGACATGCTTATTTTCCCCGCTGGGCATCCTTGCCGAAATCCCTGTGTTCGAGTTTGAACCCGTAATCATCGTATCCCTTCATGCGTTCATACAGCGACTCCGCAAGAGTGATACTCCTGTGCTTTCCACCCGTACATCCTATCGCAACGACAAGCTGATTCTTGCCTTCCGCGATATAGTTGGGGATCAGGAATGCGAGCATGTCCTCAAGCTTGTCGAGAAACTTATGCGCCTCTTCGAAACCGAGAACAAAATCCGCCACTTCCTTATCCTTGCCGGTAAGCGGACGAAGCTCGTCATGATAATACGGATTCGGAAGGAATCTCACGTCGAATACAAGATCCGCATCCGAAGGTATACCGTATTTGAAACCGAACGACAATATCGTAATGTACAGATTCTTGTACTCAAGATCCTTTACGAATATCCTGTCGATCTCGGTCTTTAATTCTCTTGTCAGCATTTGGGACGTGTCAATGATATGAACCGCATGCTTCTTGATATTGGTAAGCTTCTCTCGCTCCCTTTTGATACCGACTTCAATCCTGTCTCCGAAAGAAAGCGGATGGATACGTCTTGTCTCCTTGTATCGTTTGACAAGAACCGCATCGTCAGACTCGAGAAACAGGATCTCGTATGCTATTCCCATCTCTTTTATCTTATCAAGCGCACTTTCGAGCTCATCAAAAGCCGCTCCGGTCCTGACATCGATTCCGAGTGCCGCACGCTCTATCTCATCATTCTCATTAAGAAGTTTTGCGAATTCGGATATCAGCTGTACCGGCAGATTATCAACGCAGTAATATCCCGCATCCTCGAGATAATCAAGTGCCGTACTTTTTCCCGCGCCGCTAAGGCCGGTTACTACAACAAATCTCATAACAAGACAACCTCTTTCGGAATATCTCCAAGAATAACAACTTCAGTCTCAAGCTTAACGTTAAAGTCTTCGTACACCTTTTTTTGTATCCTGCTTATAAGGTTCAGTACATCCGTTGCACTGGCACCTCCGGTATTGATCACGAATCCGCTGTGCTTATCGGATACCTTCGCACCACCGTACGATTCTCCCTTCAGTCCGGCATCTTCTATCAGCTTTGCGGCAAAGTATCCTTCCGGACGCTTGAACGTACTTCCCGCACTCGGATACTCCAGCGGCTGTTTATCCCTGCGACGGTTGGCAAGATCATCCATCGTTTCTTTTATCGTCCCGCTGTCTCCGGGCGTCATCTCAAACTCCGCTTCAAGAACGATATACGGGTGATCTTTGACGATGCTCCTTCTGTATCCGAACTTCATTTCATCCGCGGACAGTTCAACGGTTTCATTTGTTACCGTATCAAACAGGGTGACCTTTTTTACAACGTCTTTGATCTCACCGCCGTACGCACCCGCGTTCATAACAACCGCCCCGCCTACAGATCCCGGTATTCCGGAAGCAAATTCGAGACCCGTAAGGGAATTGTCAAATGCCGTCTTTGCGATTTTCGCGAGCATCGCGCCCGCCCCCGCCTTTATACTGTTGCCGCATACTTTGATATTGTCGCATCCGTGACCGAGGCAGACTATGCATCCCCTGTATCCGCTGTCGGTAACGATAAGATTGCTCCCGTTTCCGATCACGGTAAACGGATGATCCTGCGTCAAAAGAAGGCGTACAATTTCTGTCGCCTCCTTTAAACCGGCGGGTGTAACAAACACATCCGCACATCCTCCGACCCGAAACGTCGTATGAGCACTCATGTCCTCATTCAAACGTATGTTGCCGGGATCGGTTATATTTGCCAATTGCTCTCTTAAAGCTTCGTTCAAGATTGTGCCACCCCGTCAAGTACAAGCTTTGCGGATCCGAATATACCCGCATCGTTTCCGAGTGTCGCGAGCGTGAACTTTGTCTCGCGGCTTCCGTGGAACACGTATCTGACATAATTCTTTTTGATATAGTCAAGGACTATCTCTCCGGCCTTGCTGACACCGCCTCCGATAACGAACATCTCGGGATTGGTGACCGCGGCAACGTTTGCCAAACCTTTTCCCAGTATATCTCCGAACTGCTCGGCTACTTCTTTTGCAACCTCGTCACCCGCTTTGACCGCGTCAAACACGACCTTTGCGTTCATATGCTGTGCGCTTCTCATCGAAGAAGGCTTGTTATCAGCCGCAAGTCTTCTTGTTGCAAGCCTCGCGATGCCGGTTGCCGATGCATACTGCTCAAGGCAGCCCGTGTTTCCGCATCCGCATTTCTCGGTCTCATTGTCATCCATATGTATATGACCGATCTCTCCTCCGGCACCCAGATATCCGGACAGGATCTTTCCGTTAACGATTATCCCGCCGCCGACACCGGTTCCGAGTGTAACCACAACAACGTTTCCGCATCCTTTTCCGCCGCCCTTCCATGCTTCACCGAGCGCCGCCGCATTTGCGTCGTTACCTGCGAACACGGGAACGTTAATATGTTTTCTCATCTCTTCGTCGATATCAAACACGCCCCATCCGAGATTGACGCATTTATGCACGATACCGTTATCGTCAACAGGGCCCGGAACGCTGATCCCTATTCCGACAACATCATCTGTCGTAAGGCTTTCCTTATCCATCCTGTTCCTGATCGAATCAGCGATATCGGGAAGAATGTTTTTGCCCTGGTCTTCCGTACGTGTGGGTATCTCCCATTTGTCGAGAAGTTCTCCCTGATCGGTAAACATTCCCATCTTTACCGTAGTACCGCCTATATCGACTCCGAATACCTTCTTACTCATTCCTATTCCTCTTCTTCTCTTGTCTTTAATGAATTCTGGAATCTCGAATACAGTTCCTGAGCGGCATTGTATCCCATCTTCTTCTGTCTGAAGTTAACGGCCGCCGACTCGCATATGATGGCAAGATTTCGACCCGGTCTTATGGGGATGCTGTGACATACGACTTTATTTCCGAGGTATTCCGTGTATTCCTCCTCAAGACCTATTCTGTCGTAATCCTTGTCCCTGTCCCACTCCTCGAGTCTTATGACTAGATCGATGCTCTGTGTCTCTCTTACCGAAGACACACCGAACAGCATCTTAACATCGACTATTCCTATACCTCTGAGTTCTATAAGGTGTCTTGTTATATCCGGTGCTGTTCCTATGAGAGTATCGTCACTTACTTTTCTGATCTCCACGACATCGTCGCTCACAAGTCTGTGTCCGCGCTTTACGAGTTCAAGCGCAGCCTCTGATTTACCGATACCGCTCTCTCCCGTGATCAGCACACCTTCACCGTATACATCAACGAGCACACCGTGAACGGAAATACACGGAGCAAGTTTGACATTGAGCCATCTGATTATCTCTGCCATAAGGTTTGATGTACTCTTGTGTGACATGAGTACGGCAACATTATGGGCTTTTGCTATCTCCAGGAACAGATCGTCGGGCTGAAGATCCCGGCAGAACACATAACAGGGCGTATCATCGCACAGTATATGTCCGTAACGCTCTTTCTTGATCTTGGGGCCGAGCTTTTCCATATATGTATACTCAACGAATCCTATGATCTGAACCCTGCCCGTTTCAAAATGCTCCAGGAATCCCGCCATCTGAAGTGCGGGACGGTTGATATCCGGCTGGGTTATCTTGATCTCTTCCACGTTTATCTCGGGTGTCAGATTCACAAGTTTCATTTTTTCGATCAATTCACTTACTGATACAGATCCCATACAAACCTCCGTTCTGTTTGACACAATCTAAAGTATATCATTTGTGAAACCACTCGTAAACACTTTGAGCCGATGCGGCATTGAACCCCTCGACAGCGTTCAGGTCCTCAACCGATGCTTTTTTGATATCCTCGAGCGACTCAAAGCTCTTCATAAGCGCCCTTCTTCTCCTCGGTCCTATACCCGGAATATCATCAAGCACGGAATGCACCTGTTCTTTGCTGCGAAGCTTCCTGTGGAATGTTATCGCAAACCTGTGTGCCTCATCCTGTATCCTCGTTATCAGATGAAATCCTTCAGAGGTTCGTGATATCGACAATTCCTTATTGTTATAATACAGTCCCCTTGTTCTGTGATTGTCATCTTTAACCATTCCGCATACGGGAATGTCCAGTCCGAGCTTTGCGAGGACTTCCTCGCATATATTGACCTGTCCGCGGCCTCCGTCCATAAGTATGAGATCCGGAAACTTCGAGAACTTTCCGTTTGTTCCTTCAGTCTCCTGTTCGCTCAGACCGTGTTCGAATCGCCTTGTCAGTACCTCTTCCATACTTGCATAATCGTTGGGTCCTTCCACCGATTTGATCTTAAACTTCCTGTATTCGTTAGGCTTCGGCTTACCGTCTTCATATACGACCATCGATCCTACAGATTCGAATCCGCTTATATTCGATATGTCATAAGCTTCCATCCTGTGAATATCGGACAATTCCAGAATCCCCGCGATCTCCTCGAGCGCGCCCACGGTTCTCTCGCGTTTCTTTTTAAGCTTTTCCACATCCTGATCAAGCTTTATCTGAGCATTCTCAAGGGCCATTTTGACAAGTTTTTCCTTCATACCCTTTTGCGGGACGACAAGTTCCGTTTTCGAACCTTTCTGCGAGCTCATCCATTCGGCAATAAGATCCGGTCCGGAAGGAAGATACGGAAGCAGTATCTCTTTGGGAATGAATGATGCTCCGCTGTAGAACTGCATCAGAAAAGCCGCCAGAATGTCTTCCGGAGTCTCCTCGTCGGCGTGCTTCATATAATAGTGCTCCCTTCCGACGATCTTTCCGTCCCTTATGAAGAACATCTGGACTATAACGGACTCTTTGTCGCTTGCGATCGCAATGACATCCCTGTTCTCGCCGCCTGTATCGGTTATCTTCTGCTTCTCGGATACCTTTCGAACGTTTGCGATAAGGTCCCGGTATTCCATTGCCTTCTCATAAAGCATCTCATCCGATGCAGCCTGCATCTTCGCGGTAAGATCATTTATAACCTGCTTATGGTCTCCGGAAAGAAATGCTATCGTCTTGGAAACACTGTCTTCGTATTCCTCTCTGTTCGCCAGTCCGTCACATGGGGCATCACACTGGCCCATGTGATAATACAGGCACTTCCTCTCGGTCCTGTGCTCATCCGAGTCACTGATGATCATCCTGCAGTTTCTGATCTTATAAACCTTCCTCAGAAGATCCGTCGTTTCCTTTACTGCTTCTCCCGATGTGAACGGGCCGAAGTATCTGGCATTATCCTTGGTGACCTTCCGGCACGTTACGATCCTCGGATACTCGTCGGCAACGGTCACCTTTATGTAAGGATACGTCTTGTCATCCTTGAGCATCGTATTGTATTTGGGCTGATTTTCTTTGATCAGATTATTCTCAAGAACAAGCGCTTCCAACTCCGAATCCGTAACCACATATTCGAACCACGCGATATGCTTTACCATCTGCTGTATCTTGACGGTCTTCTTCGTGCTTTCCCTGAAATACGACCTGACACGGTTTCTTAATATCACGGCTTTTCCGACATATATTATTACATCATCCTTGTCGTGCATGATGTATACGCCCGGTCTCTTCGGAAGCTTATTCAGTTCTTCTTCGATATTAAAATCACTCATGCATATTATTATATAACACGCCGCAACATGCGGCGACAAAAAAGAACCCTCCGATCCCGCATTCGCGAAAAAGGAGGGCTCCCCTTTATAATAATGGATTTATTAAGGGCTTGATCTCAGGCCTTTGTCTTGGGCCTGTTGTTAACGATCTCGAATACGACCGCCGCCAGAAGAACGACACCCTTGATGACCTTCTGCCAGTTAGGATCGATACTCATGATCGACATACCGAGGTTGATGACACCGATAAGTGCAGCACCGACAACCATTCCGAATACGCTTCCGGATCCGCCGTATGCCGAAACACCGCCGACGATACAAGCTGAAATCGCATCCAGCTCATAGTTCTGACCGATGAAAGCATTCGCCGTTGAAAGCTTTGCAAGACTTGCCCAGCCTGCGATGACCGACAGGAACTGCATGTTGAGGTAAGCAAAGAAGAGAACAAGTTTTGTGTCGATACCCGACAGTCTTGTCGCTTCCATGTTGCCGCCCATTGCGTAGAAATAACGTCCGAGAACGGTTTTGCTTGAAATAAAATCATATACGAGCAGAACTACCGCAACCCATATGAGAACCGCAGGAAGTCCAAGCGATGTCTGCTTGCCGAGAATCATTGCGACGATACCTTTCTTGTTGGACAATGACTTGATGTCTATAATACCGCCCGCATATTTTATGGCGAAGAGCATGATTACCAAGCATATTATCACGCATCTTGTAACAAGAGCTCCCACGGTCTCGGCTTCATAGCCTTTCTTGATCTTGGTTGCTCTTG